>NZ_CALMCQ010000261.1 GCF_937863175.1 uncultured Meiothermus sp.
CGATGCAGGCGTTGCAGGTGGTGCAAGCCCAGATGGACTCTTCGTTCATGGCAAAGTCCATTAGGGGGCGGGGGCTCTCCTTGCCTGCGGCAAAATCGGGCAGAATCTGGTTCAGCTCGTAGCGCTCGCTAATCAGGATGGCCGCCGGCGAGAGGGCCTTGCCGGTGGTATAGGCCGGGCAGACCTCCTGGCAGCGGTTGCACATGATACAGCTATAGGCATCCAGCAAACGGGGCCAGCTATAGTCTTCCAGCTTCGCCACCCCAAACTTCTCCATCTTCTCGAGTGCCTCAAAGTCCCTGGCAATGGGCAGCAAGGCCCCTGGTTTGTCCTTTTTGAAGGCCAGGTTGAGGGGAGCCAGGAACAGGTGGATATGCTTGGAGCGGGCAAAGTAGGGAATAAACAGCAGGATCGAGCCGATGGCGAACCACCAGAAGAGGTGCTCAAAGATCACCACGCGATCTACATCGAGTTGCAGGAAGAGGTTAGAGACAAGGGTAGCAATGGGTTGAAAGGGATCGGGGCCATGGTCAAGGTTGGCGGCCTGGGCAGCCTTGTGTAACAGCCGACTGCCCACGTGGAAGAAGATGAAGCTGCCCACAATTGCCGAGTCTCGAGGGATGCCGCTCCGGATTTTCTCGTGTAGAGGGGTCTTTGAGTTCCAGCTAAAGGTTTTGCGTCCGCCTCCCGAAAAGCGGCGAATCATCAGCCCCACAATCCCAATTAAAATCAAAGCAGTGAGCAGATCCGCCACGATGTTGAAGCCATTCCACAAGCCACCCCTGGCCTTGAAGGGAAATAGCCCTTCCAGCACATCCACCAGATTTACCAGCAGGTAGAAAACAAATCCGTAGAACACCAGGGCGTGCAGAAAGCTGGCCCAGGGCCGTTTTTTGAAGACCGTCTGCATAGTCAGGGTCTGCCACAGGGCGCGGCCCAGTCGGGGGGGCAGGTGGTCGAAGCGGTCTTCCGGCTGGCCCCGACGTATGGCTTTGTAGACGCGATAAAGCGCCCCGCCCCCAAAATAGAGCGAGGCCAGCACCAGCAGAAAGAACGCGATTTTTTCAGGTGTGGTCAGCATTGTTGGAACTCCATTCGAGATCTAATTGAACTTGGTATAAGTTTATCGCCTCTACCCTCTGGCATCAAGTTTACCGGTGAGGCGGTAAGTATCTCCATGTTAGGAATTTGCTCTACCAGTAGAAGCCCGACAACAGAGCCGCGTCGAGGCAACCTCCCGAAGTGTACCGTGTAAAACCATCCCCGAAATTTCTATCGTAGGCACACATAGAAACCTCCGACGCAGGGTAGGTTTCTACGTTGGATAAACCCTTTTGAGCGGTTCTCGCGAACAAACGGCCATGCTCGTCCTTGGAAAAGACAGTCTAGAGCGCTCTTCACACTGTGAGTGAGCCAGCGGAATGGGGACGATCCCCTTCGGGTCAGCCTGCTGGCTGTGCACCCAAATGACAGTTGCGTCTGCTACAAGACGCATCATTTGTGAAGTGCGCGTTGAGCCACTTAAATAACTTCGCCCTCCGGCGGAGTTATTATGAAAACCACGATCAGCAAAGGTTGAATCAACTTACCTGTATGAATTTGGATCTTGACAATCTCCATTCAAACTTCTATTATCGTTTGAAAGTTTTTCAATGTTTGGAGATATTCGAATGTCCAATGCTTCTAAAGCAGTTGAATCCCCGCGTCCAGAGCCCGCGAACCAATTGGTAATTCGAGATCTGGAGACCCTCAAGGTGCTCACCGATCCCCTGCGGTTACAAATTCTCGAGCTGATGAGCAAACCCATCACCGTCAAGGTGGTGGCCAGATCGTTGGCAATGCCTCCTACCAAGCTCTATTACCATGTCGGCCAGATGGAAGCACACGGCCTGATCCGGGTAGTGGGAACCCGAGTGGTTTCGGGTATCATCGAAAAGCAATATCAGGTCACGGCCAAAAATTACAGCATAGACCGCTCACTGCTGGAGATTCACAAAAAAGACCACAGCAGCCTTACTGAAATCCTGCACAACGTCATGGATGGGGTAAGCGCAGATATTCAGAAGGGATTGGAAAGCGGCCTGATTCAGGTGGGCGACGAACACCCTGTGCACCAGCGGCTGGTATTGGGGCGCACCCTGGTTCTGATGACCCCCCAGCAAGCCCAGCAATTCATCGAAACAATCCACATGCTGCTCAAGCAATTCAGCACAGGCCCCTCCGAAAAAGCACAGCCCTACAGTTTTCTCATCGCCTTTCACCCCCATTCCCAGGCCCAGGTTGAGGAAGGCGATAATGACTAGGCCCAACTCGGTTAATCCCCTGCAATACCAGGGCTTTCGCAACCTCTGGCTGGCCCAGAGCATCTCCGACTTTGGCGACGGCCTGACCGGCTTGGCCCTGCTCATTATGGTCAACCAGCTCACCGGCTCGACTGCAGCCCTCGCCACCATGGCGATCATGCTGGCCATCCCACAGGTCACCTTGGGACTGGTGGCGGGGGTCTATGTAGATCGTTTTGACCGCAAAAAAATCATGCTGATCTCCGACTTGATGCGGGCCTTGCTGGTGTTGGGGTTTGTGTTTGTGGATAGCGTGGAACACCTTTGGATTCTGTATGGACTGGCCTTTTTGCAGTCGGCTGTAGGCACTTTCTTTGGGCCAGCGCGCGGGGCGGTAATTGCCCAGATTCTACCCAAAGAAGCCCTGCTGGCCGCCAATTCCATCACCCAGACCAGCCGAATTATCGCCGGACTTTTGGGGGCCTCGACAGCAGGGGTTTTGATTGGGTCGTTCAAGGTCTACTGGCCGGCCTTTGCCATAGATGCCGCCACCTTTATCTTTTCCTTCTTGCTGGTGGTGCTGGTACAGGTACCCAGGCTGGAACATAGTGAAAACGCGCAATCCCATAGCGTGTTTGGGTCGCTATGGGAAGGAGTGCGAGTTATTGGGCGTTCGCGCATTTTGCTCGGAACTCTGACCGGCGCAGGGGTGATGATGCTGGGGCTGGGTGCGGTGAATATCTTGTTTATTCCACTGCTAACCAACGACTTGAAAGTACCCACCACTCTGTTTGGCTTGGTACAAGCAGCCCAGACTGCCGGGATGATTCTGGCAGGTGGGCTGGTGGCGATGCTGGCAACACGGCTTAGACCCACCTATATGGTCAGTGTGGGCTTGATGGGGATGGGCCTGATGGTCGGGTTAATTGCCGTGGTCGGACAGCTCTGGCATGTACTGGTGTTGTTGTTCTTCATCGGGCTCCTGGGGGCTCCAGTGCAGGCTGGGATTGGCACGCTGGTGCAGACCTCGGTAGACGACCACTCCAGGGGCCGTGTTGGAGCCGCGCTGGGTGCAGTGATTGGCAGTGCCAATCTGGTTTCGATGGCCTTTGCCGGAGTGCTGGCGGGGCTGATCGGGGTGCGGGAAGTATTTGTGGTGGCGGGCGTGATTGCCGTCATCGCAGGGATCGCGGCGTTCTGGGTGTTTAGCGGCAGGACAGCACACGCTGTGGTGGGAGGTAATGCATGAAAGCAGCCTCGAGGCTCGAGATTCGGCCAGTGGACATCAAAAACGCCAGCCGGGAAGGATACGCGGCTTTCAACGCCTTCGCCAACCTGCTGCGGGCCGAGCGTCTGCCCGACGACCCGCCGCGCTCGCTGGAAGAAACCATTCAGCAGGCCCAGAATATCCCTCCGTTTGTGGACTTGCACGTCTGGGTGGTAGACCGCCCGGACAACAGCGGCTTTGCAGCCAGCAGCGACGTGCAGATCGTCCGTCTCGAGCAGAATCAACACATCGCTCCTTTCAGCATTGACGTGCTGCCGGAGTTTCGGGAACAGGGTCTTGAAGTTAAACTTCTGGGGAAGATCACCGAGGTGGCCGAGCGCGAGGGGCGTAGCTTGCTGATTAGCAGCACCAACAGCCGCGTCCCCTCCGGCGAAGCCCTGATGCGCGAGTTGGGTGCGGAGAAGGCTCTGGAAAGCCACACCAACCAGCTTGATTTGCTCGAGCTGGATCGCAAATTGATTGAACAGTGGATCGGTAAAGCCGCCGAAAGAGCGGGTGGATTCGAGCTTCTATTTTGGGAGGGGGCCTACCCGGAAAAACACCTGGCTGCAATTGCCGAACTGATGGAGGTGATGAACACTGCCCCCAGAGGGAGTCTCCAGGTCGAGGATTTCAAGATGACCCCCGAGCTTCTGCGCCAGATCGAGCAGGCGACCTTCGCCACCGGAAACCGCCGCTGGACGATGGTGGCGCAGGAAAAGAGCAGCGGGCGCTTTGCGGGCTACACCGAACTATCCTGGAACCCCCGGCGCGGGCAAATCCTCAACCAGCTAGGCACCGGCGTGCTGCCGGAATATCGCAACTTTGGGATCGGGCGCTGGCTCAAGGCGGCCATGCTGGATAGGGTCTTGCGCGAACTCCCCGAAGCACGCTTTGTGCGCACCGGCAATGCCGACTCCAACGCACCGATGCTCAAGATCAACCATGCCCTGGGCTTCAAACCCTATACTGCCGAGGCCCAGTGGCAGATCGAGACCACACGGGTGCGGGAGTATCTCGACAACTACCGTGGTTCGTAGGTTGCTTTGCTGGTAAACCCATCCCAGGGTCTTTATCCCAACACCACCTCAACCCCAACCCTGGCTGGGTGGTTACAATAAAGGTTGATGGATACCTTTGTACTCGCCTGGGTGATGCTGCTGCTTTTTGCCTTGTTCAACAACTACGTGGTGTACCGCCTGCTCAAGCAGCGGGGCCGCACCGACCTGATGTGGGTGAGCGTGGTGGCCACGGTGGTTCCTATTGCACTCTTCGCCTTCTGGCCCAACGCCTTCACGCTGATGGCCTTTCCGCTAATTCAGAGCATTGGCCTGTTGGTGGTCATGCGGATGGTACAGCAGCAGTCCTGAGTGCGCCCACTTGTTACCAGGCCACTAGCGGGGCTGGGCCAGCACCACCGCCCAGGCATTGCCTGCCCTCGAGAGCCCCGAACCAGCCTCGGTGTAGTGAGGGTTCATGATGGCCCGGCAATGCACCGGTGAACGTAACCACCAGCGTACTGCCCGCGCCGGGTCGCTGTTTCGACCCTTGAAGATGATCTCCGACATGCGCAAGTAGCCATACCCCGCTCGAGCAACCCGCACCCGCGGCCCCACCCCACGAAAATAGTGCGACATAAAGCCATAGCGCCCCATGTTGAGGGCGTGACCCTTGGCGGTCTGGGCCAGGGTGGCATCGTAGCGCAAAGGCGGCAACCGATACCCGCCCCCACCCCCACGACAGGCCACGCCTCTGGCCCGTGCTTCGTTAATCAGCGAAAGAATTTGCGATTCCAACTGCACCGTGGTCTGGGACAGCGCAAATGGGAAACAAGCTGCAAGCAGCAAGAACAATAGTGGTTTCATGAGAATCGTGCCCCAAATTACCACAGCCTCCAGATAAAATTCCCGGACAACCTTAAGATAACGCCCAGCCGCTTGCAGGAATCAAACCCTCTACCGTAGGACAGACATGTGACCCCGGTATTCGATCTGGAAGTGAAATTTAAATAAGGTGCTAGAATAACGCAAAAATCAGCACTGCAAAGATGACTCCCAGGGTAGCTCCTACTCCCACCTCGAGAT
>NZ_CALMCQ010000262.1 GCF_937863175.1 uncultured Meiothermus sp.
CTGGCCCTGGGTGCGGCGGCTGGATTGCTGGCACTGGGGGTGACACTCGCCATCCTGTTCTACCTGGTATGGCCCAGCCACCTGGCCAGGGCGCTTTTCTGGCTGGCGGGCTGGCTGGGGATGGCCTGGCTGATATGGGTCACGGTTTCGGGATTCTGGGAGAGCAGCCGGGGCCTCGAGGCCGTTTTGGCTGGCATTATTGGTATCGGGGTGCTGGGTGCCATTGCCTATGCCCTGGTCTGGCCGCGCATCCAGCTCGACCTCGACACCCTCATCATGCGGTTGGTAGAGGTGCTGGCTGCCATCCCCGACCTTTTCTTGCTGATCATCTTATCGGTGCTGATTCCACAAGAGCTGCCAGCGGGTGTTCGCTTCGTGCTGGTGGTCTCGATTCTCTCCTTTGTCAACTGGGGTGGTCTGGCCCGCACCATTCGTAGCCAGGTACTCCAGCTGCGCGAGATGGAATACGCCCAGGCCGCCCAGGCTCTGGGGGCGGGGGATAGCCGCATCGTGATTCGACACATTTTACCTGGAACCTATACCTATCTGATCGTGGTCGTTACCCTGGCAATTCCTGGGTTTATTCTGGGTGAGTCTGGACTGTCCTTCCTGGGTTTGGGGATCCAGGAACCCGCTACATCCTGGGGACTGATGCTCTCCAAGGCCCAGCAGGCGGGGATCACAGCCTTTGTGGATCGTCCCTGGCTGCTCATTCCGGGGTTGTTTATCCTGATGGCAGTGCTGGCTTATAACTTCTTGGGGGATGGTTTGCGCGATGCGCTCGACCCTAGAACCAAAGCCTAGGCTGTTTTTTTTGCTGCATCCTGCGCCTGCCAGCACAGGGCGAGGAGCCAGGCCAAGCCACCTTGCGTTCTGGCGGGTTGATTAGGGGGCCAAAGCCCATATAATGACATAATCTGTTGTGGAGCAGTTTTGAGGAGTGGGAATGGACGATAAACGGCTGGTGGAGGTTACAGACCTCAAGGTGCACTTTTTCACCGACGATGGTGTGGTCAAGGCTGTAGATGGGGTTTCTTTCCATATCAACAAAGGCGAAACCCTGGCGGTGGTGGGTGAGTCGGGCTCGGGCAAGTCGGTGGCAAGCCTGGCCATGATGCGTCTGATCCCAACCCCGCCGGGCAAAATTGTCGGTGGCCGGGTGCTTTTTAGAGGGAAGGATGGCAAGGTCAAGGATCTGACCAAAGAAGACGAGGCCTCGATGCGCAAGATTCGCGGCAACGACATTGCCATGATTTTCCAGGAACCCATGACCAGCCTCAACCCGGTCTATACCGTGGGTGACCAGATCTCCGAAGCCATCGTGCTACACCAGGGTAAGAGCAAGAAAGAAGCCCTCGATCAGTCCGCCGAGATGCTCGATCTGGTAGGCATCCCCGAGCCTAAAAAGCGGCTTGCCAACTACCCACATCAGATGTCGGGCGGTATGCGCCAGCGGGTCATGATCGCCATGGCGCTCTCGTGCAACCCCTCGCTCTTGATTGCCGACGAGCCCACCACCGCACTGGATGTAACCATCCAGGCTCAGATTCTGGAACTCATGAACAAGCTGCGTGAAGAGATTGGCATGAGCATCCTGTTCATCACCCACAACCTGGGCGTGGTGGCCGAGATGGCCGAACGGGTGGTGGTGATGTACGCTGGTCGCGCCGTCGAGGAAGCCGATGTGGTGCCCACCTTCAAAAAACCCCTTCACCCTTACACCATGGGTCTATTAAACTCGGTGCCCCGGCTCGACCTGGCTGCCATCCACCAACAACGCCTGGAAGCCATTCCGGGCAACGTACCCAACCCACTCAACCTTCCCCAGGGCTGTGCCTTCCACCCGCGCTGCAAGTTCTTCAAGCCTGGGCTGTGTGACACCGATATACCCACCCTGCAAGACGCGGGCAACGGCCATATGGTGCGTTGTGTGCGTTGGGCTGAGATTCAAAAAGGCGAGGCGGTGGGAGCATGAGCGCAGCAACCCCTGGTACTACAACGGCCAATCTGGTCGAGGTCTCCAACCTTAAGAAGTGGTTTCCCATCCGTGGTGGGATTCTTTCTCGAGTGGTTGCAAACGTCAAAGCGGTCAACGATGTGAGCTTTGGGGTCAAGAAGGGCGAGGTGCTGGGTCTGGTAGGAGAGTCTGGTTCGGGCAAGACCACCGTGGGCCGCACCATCCTGCGCCTGATTGAACCCACCGAAGGAACCATCAGCTTCCAGGGCCAGGACATCACCCATCTGCCCAAGCCCCAGCTACGCGCATACCGGCGAAAGATGCAGATCATCTTCCAGGATCCCTTTGCCTCGCTCAACCCGCGTATGACCGTGGGCGACATCATCTCGGAGCCACTGGTGATCCATAACCTGGAGGGCTCGGCCCAGGCCCGCAGCAACCGGGTGGCCGAGCTGCTGCACCTGGTCGGCCTCAACCCCGACCATGTGCGCCGCTATCCACATGAGTTTTCCGGGGGACAGCGGCAGCGCATCGGGATTGCCCGCGCCCTGGCGGTACGCCCCGAGTTCATCGTGGCCGACGAGCCGGTCTCGGCCCTGGATGTTTCGATCCAGGCCCAGGTGGTCAACCTATTGCAAGACCTCAAAGAACAACTGGGTCTGACCATCTTGTTCATCGCCCACGACCTGGCGGTGGTGGAGTATATCTCCGATCGGGTGGCAGTGATGTACCTGGGTAAGGTGATGGAGATGGCACCCGCGCGCGACCTCTACCTGAAGCCACACCACCCCTACACCGAGGCCCTGCTATCGGCCATCCCCACCCCCGACCCTACCATCAAACGCGATCGCATCGTGTTGCAGGGCGATATTCCCAGCCCGATTAACCCGCCCTCGGGTTGTGTGTTCCGCACCCGTTGCCGCTACGCGATTGCCGAGTGCGACACTGCTGTACCTGAGTTAAAAGAAGTTTCCCCCGGCCACTTCAAGGCCTCTATTCGCGACGACATCACCGGCT
>NZ_CALMCQ010000263.1 GCF_937863175.1 uncultured Meiothermus sp.
CGGACGGTCGGCGAAAAAAGCGTCTCCCTTCGGTCGGGTTCCGAATCTGGTATCACAAGCGGTTTGGGCGGTTTTCAAATTGACTCCCTGCAGGCTTCAAAAATCGCCTCCTGGTAGCGGGAATGGGCGGGCCCGCTACGGCAAAGATCTGGGCTCGAGTCTAGCCAAACCTAGATAAACGGCGGAAGGGGCAGTACCCAGGGCCGCCCACTGGTATGCGGGGCCAGGGCAAAAGGCAGCCCGTAGACCGCCTCGAGGCGCTCCGTCAGCAGCACTTCGGCAGGGCTCCCCAGGGCCGCTATACGGCCTTGATGCAGCAGCAGTATCTGGTCGGAGAAGACCGAGGCTAGATTCAGATCGTGCAAGACTGCTACAACCGACCCGCCCGCCTTAACCAGCTGGCGGCAGACCATCAGTATCTCCATCTGGTGCCGTGGGTCCAGGTGGTTGGTGGGCTCGTCCAGAAGCAACAGCTGCGGAACCTGTGCCAGCAGTCTGGCCAGGTCTACCCGGCTCTGCTCGCTGCCCGAAAGGCTCAGGTAGCTGCGCGCAGCAAAATCTCTGGCAACGGTCTGTTGCAAAGCCCACTCGGTAGCCCGGTGATCCTCCTGATTTTCTGCTCGATTTTCGATGTGCGGCAGACGCCCCAGGAAAGCCACTTCGTAGGCCTTGAAGGCAAAGCCAACCTCGCGCCGTTGGGTCAGTACCGCACGGAGCAAGGCCAGTTCCAGTGACGAGTAATGCGGCAGGGGTCTACCAAACAACTCAATCACCCCCGAGGAGGGCCTTTCTTCACCAGATAAGAGCCGTAGCAGGGTGGTCTTGCCGGCCCCATTGGGGCCAATAATGCTCATAAACCGCCCGGCCTCGAGGGTAAAACTTACCTCAGCTAGTAGCTCCTGTCCTCCTACCCGATAGGCCACCCTTTCAACCCTGAACATGCCGTACCCTGGGCGAGTCGCCGATAGCCTGCCCTGAGTGGCTTGAGGGCTCAACTGAGCCCGCCGGAACCAGAGCTGGCCGCAGTTCTGCCCAAGAGCAATTCTGGCCCAGCCGCAACTGTCGTAGCCAGATTAGCTGAGCAAGCAGCCCACACCCTGCGGCCACGCTAAAGGTGGCTAGAAACATCCATAGCAGGTTCAGGCTGGACACGGGAGTAAGACCGTTCCAGCTCAGATTAAACTGAAAAACAATCACCCCAATCACCAGCGATGCGGCCAGAAGATGCCAGGGCTGCACCCAGTCCAGCAGGTAGACTGCGGTCAGGGTGATCGCCCCTGCTACCAGACCGAGCAGCAAGGCCACCCACAAATATCCCGAGACCAGTCCCATCACCAGTCCAGCGGGAGCCTGCACCCACACCGCCCAGTGCCAGCGACCTGTCATGGCCAGAGCCAGCAGGGAGGGGAAGAATATCAGCATCGAGACCGCCGAAGCCAGGATTAGCTGCTCGCTGCTCAAGCCAGCCTGCATTGCTGCAAGGCCCTGGCGCAAGACCAGACCGACCAGCAGGCCAAAAACCCCTGAGATCAGTAAAAACAATCCCTTCACCGTACCACCTCTCGCTTAAAGCGCAACAGGAGCCAGATAAAAAAAGGAGCGCCCCTGGGGGCTAGATGCTGCTGGTATCGTGTCCCACCACCCGGTGGCCCATCCCCAGGGCAAACAGTATCTCGGTGGTAGCTCCGTCAATGCTTACAATTCGCTCGACAGAA
>NZ_CALMCQ010000264.1 GCF_937863175.1 uncultured Meiothermus sp.
GATAGCCTTTATATTGCCTACCACGGTTCCCTGGGCGTTCAGGATCCCAGCCAGTACCGCGACTGTAAAATCGAGCGCTTTGTAATCAAAAACGACCTGCCGGTACGGGCAGAAACCTTTGCCACGGGTTGGCGGGAGCCGGGCCAGATGTGCCGTGACGCCTGGGGTCGCCCGGTGGGCCTGGTGATTGGCTCGGACGGTGCGATGTATGTCTCGGATGCTAGAGGCGGGCGGATTTACAGGATCTGGTACAGGGGAAGGTAGCGTTGGAAGTTCCGACGCGGGTTCGTTATTCTGCACAGGAGCACGGGAAGGGCTGGTTTAATTTTACGAAAGCTTGCGTTTTTGACCCCACCCCAACCCGCACCCATAAGGGGCGGGGGGTTGGCTTAACTTAGCTTCCGATTCACCAGTTCCTGCACCAGTTGGGGATTGGCCTGCCCTCTGGTCTCGCGCATCACCTGGCCTACAAAGAAGCCCTGCAGACCGGTCTTGCCTGCGCGATAGGCCACCACTTTATCGGGGTTTTCGGCCATGATACGGTCAATTATGGGCTCGAGTGCGCCCGCGTTGCTGAGCTGTTTCAAGCCTTTTTTGCGGACGATCTCAGCCGGAGCTTCGCCGCTCCCCAGGGCTTCGGCCAGCACGTCCTTGACAATGCGGGTGCTGATTTCGCCCGACTCGAGGAGCTGCACCAACCCGGCCAGCCCCGCTGGAGTGACCCTGGACTCGCCCGAGCGAATGGCTGTTCCCAGGTCGTTAACCACCCAACTGGCCAGACTGCGGACGGGGGCGGTCTGGGCTGCTTCTTCCAGGAAAGCCGCCAACTTCGGTTCGCGGGCCAGCACCAGGGCCTCCGATTCGTTGATGCCCTGGGACTGCCAGGCCCGAAACCTGGTTTGTTGCTCGAGGGTCAGTTCGGATTTGTGCTGGGAGACGGGTCTGACCTCACCAACCGGGCTATCCAGCTTCTTTACTGCGCTCGAGGCTTTGTGAGCGGCCTCGCTCCGGCCCCAGGTGTCTTTCAGGGTTACGATCCGATTGAAGACCAGCGTGCTGGGTCTGGAATCCACCGGGTCTTGCCAAAAATAGCCGGTGCGCTCGAGCTGGTAGCGGGTCTCGGCGGGATCATGCGCGACGCTGGCCTCGATGCGCCCGTGGGTCACTTCCAGGCTATGGGGGTTGACAAAGCTCAGGAAGTCTCGGTCTTCGTGGGTTTCCTGGTCTTCCTCGAGTTCCCTGGCCTCGGCCTCGGGGTGGGCTACGCTAAAAAGGCGGTCGTAGAGGCGAAACTCGGCGGGGAGGCCATACTCTGCACTCACCCAGTGGATCACGCCGTCCGCCCGGGCGTCCTCGCCCAAGAGCGTGCAGAACAACTCGGAGACCTGCCCTGCTTGGTTGGTCTTGAACTCGTCGCAGCGGATCACTCCGGCCAGCTTGAGGCGCACGGCTCCACCGGGGGTCAGGCGCTTGAAGCCCTGGGGGGGGTCTATGGCGAAGTCGTCGGTCTCGATGTAGAGCTCGGAGGTCAGGGTCACCAGGCGAACCGCCTTCTCGGGCTTGACGCGCTCACCGCTCGGCAGGGCTACCAGGCCATCGGGGGAGTCCTGAATTACGTCGTGTGGCCAGTAGGGCATGGCAATGGTTTTGGGACTGGTCAGATTGGTGAGCAGCACCTTGAGGGGTCGCAGAACCGCCATCACGCGGGGGGCGGTGGGATTGAGGTCGTCGCGGATGGAACCTTCCAGCAAGGCCATATCCACCGTGCGGTTGGTGCGCGAGATACCGACCTGGCTGGCGAAACGGCGGATGGCCTCGGGCCGCACCCCGCGACGCCGCTGGCCTGCCAGGGTGGGCATGCGGGGGTCGTCCCAGCCCCGCACGTGGCCCCCCTCGACCAGTCTGCGTAGCTTGCGCTTGGAAACTACGGTGTACTCGAGGCTCCGGCGTCCAAACTCGTACTGGTAGGGCCGGGGGGGTGTCCAGAGGTGTTCCATGAGCCAGTCGTAGATGGCCCGGTTGTCCACAAACTCGAGGCTGCACAGGCTGTGCGTTACCCCGTCCAGCGCGTCGGTGGTGGCCTGGGCAAAGTCGTAAGAGGGATAGATGCACCACTGCTTGCCGGTGCGGTAGTGCTCGGCGTGGACGATGCGGTAGAGCACCGGGTCGCGCAGCTTCATGTTGGGGCTGGATAGGTCAATCCGGGCCCGCAGGACGTGCTCGCCGTTGCCAAACTCGCCGGCCCGCATCCGCCGGAACAGACCCAGGTTTTCCTCGATACTTCGGTTGCGATAGGGGCTGGGGGTTCCAGGTTTGTCCACACTGCCCCGCAGGCGGGCCATCTCTTCCGGGGAAACACTGTCCACGTAGGCCAGCCCTTTCTGGATGAGCCGCAGGGCCATCTCGTAAAGCTCCTCAAAGTAACTGGAGGCATAGCTGACCGCTGGCCCCCAGTCCCAGCCCAGCCAGCGCATATCGGCAATCAGCGCCTCGGCGTACTCGGCCTTCTCGGCCTCGGGGTTGGTGTCGTCCATGCGCAGGCGGCACTCCCCGCCATAGTCCAGGGCCAGGCCAAAATCTATGTAGCTGGCCACCGCATGGCCCAGGTGGGCGTAACCGTTGGGTTCGGGCGGGAAGCGGGTGACGATCTTCTGGTAGCGACCGGCCTTTAAGTCTTCCTCAATGATCTCGGTGATGAAGTTGGGGTTTACATAACGGGTCTTGGCATTGGGTGTGCTCATGACAATATGCAGAGAATACACCGCCTCATGCAAAATACCCAGGGTTGGCCGTCCCAATTTATCGGGGGGTGCGGAGCCAAACGGTGGTCTTCCCGGTCTAAACCACCTCCCAGGTGCTGTGCTTGCTGCTTCGGACGGCGGCATCTATGACTTTCTGGGTGGCCAGCCCATCTTCCAGGCTAGGGGTGGGTTGCTGGTTTCTGGTTGCTGCTTCCAGGAAGCGCCGCGCCAGCTCGACAAACTGGAAATGTCCCCACGACCAGCCCGGGTTGCGCCCGCGCAGCAGATCCGGATCGGGGGGGACTTCCTGATAGTCGCCAGGGCGTTTGGCCAACCACAGTTGACCGCTTCCACCCGTTGCCCAGATGGCGGGTCTCAACTTGAGCGCACCCCGGGTTCCCTGGATTTCCAGTTCCATGTGCTGGGTTCCACCGATGTGCACCCGGGAAAGGGAAAAAGCCCCGCTGGCACTGCCCAGCCGGGCCAGTATTGCGCCTTCGTCGTAGTTGGTGACCGGGTCGGGGCGTTGGAGGTGGATGGAGGAGAGGGCCAAAATTCGGGTTAGCTCGAGCCCGCTCACCATCCGGGTCAGGTCGAACAGGTGCGCCCCCAGGTCGGCCACTGCGCCCCCGGCCCCGCCAATCTCGGCCCTGGCCCGCCAGGTGGTGGGGCCCTCGGGGTCGCCCATGAAACCACCGTGGAAAAAGCCCCGCACATACAAGACCTCACCAATTTTGTTGGACTGCATCCGCCGCTGCGCGGTCTCGGCAGCCAGGTCGCCCCGGCTGGTGAAAGCCGTCAGGCCGACGCGGCCATGGGTTCTGGCAGCGTCCACGATCGCCTGCCCTTCGGCGGTAGAGCGGGCCAGGGGCTTATCCATAAACAGGTGTTTGCCTGCCTGCAACGCCTGGATACCCAGGGTGGCGTGGGTGTCGTCGGTAGTGGAGATGGCTACCGCATCACAGGCCGACAACAAATCTTCGTAGCGCTCATAAGCCCTGGTTCTAAACAGAGTGGCCAGCTTTTGTGAATTCGCCAGGGTGCGGCTGTAAATGCCCTCGATTTCCGCGCCTGCGTCCTGAAATGCCGGGAGGTGGGCGAAACCTGCCCACCAGCCAGCACCTACGATTCCGATTCGCATAGAGTCTCCTGATTTTCTCAGTTAACGTGCAGCATACGAACCTGCCAGCCAGGGCTGATTTGAAAATTGGCTTAAGGGAGTGATACCGGGGGAGACCAAAGGCCGGTTTAACCGGTGTCAGGCCCGTCGAGCAACTCCCTCAGTTGCGCGGCGCAGGCTGATCGGCGGGTCGAACGTTTCGGGGCATCACCCCCCCGATAATCATGCCCAGTACGTCATCATGGGTTACATCCTGGGTGTAGACGGTGCCGACCAGTCGTCCGTTTTTCATCACGGTGATGCGGTCGGCCAGATCGAACACATCGTGCAGGTCGTGGCTGATCAGAAATATCCCCACCCCCTCGGCCTTGAGGGCCTTGATGAGCTGGTGAACTTTCTGGGTTTCCTCCGGCCCCAAAGCCGCGGTAGGCTCGTCCATAATCAGACAGCGGGCCTTGAAATAGATGGCCCGTCCAATCGCTACGGTCTGACGCTGTCCCCCAGACATCTGGGCTACCGGCAGGCGCAGGGACGGGATTTTCACCCGCAGGCGATCCAGGGTTTTGCGGGCCTCGACTTCCATAATGTCCTCGTCCAGCATTACGCCCCGCACTTTTTCCCGGCCCAGGAATACGTTGGCCACCGCATCCAGGTTGTCGGCCAGGGCCAGGGTCTGGTAGATGGTCTCGATTCCCTGGGACTGGGCATCCTGAGGGGTGCGAATCTGTACCTCCTGCCCACCCACCCGGAGCAGGCCGTTGTCGGCCTGATAAGCTCCGGAGAGCACCTTGATCAGGGTGGATTTACCCGCGCCGTTGTGACCCAGCAGCCCCACAACCTCGCCGGGGTACAGGTTAACCGATACGTTGTCCAGAGCCTGGTTCCCGCCAAAGCGGAGGCTGATATTGTGCATTTCCACAAGAGGAGCCATGCTCACCTCCGATTCCTGAGATACACCGTGTTCCAGATTACGGCTGCCAGCAGCACCGTGCCCAACACTACGTTCTGCCACTCGGTGGGCATTCCCATCAGCACCATCCCGCTGCGCAAAGAGGACATCAGGAGTGCCCCCAGCGCAGCCCCCACGATGGTTCCACTGCCACCCGCCAGGGCCGTTCCCCCAATCACGGCTGCTGCAATCACGTCGAGCTCGAGCAAATTCCCCATGCTGTTGGTCACGAAGTTGAGGCGGGCGGACTGCACCGCCCCGGCCAGGGCTGCCAGCATGCCCATCAGGGCAAAAACCGCCACCAGCATGCGTTTGACGTTAATACCGGCCAGCAGGGCGGCCTCGGGGTTGCCGCCAATCGCAAATACGTAGCGACCAAACCGGGTATTGAGTGCGACCCAGTTGAGCGTAAACAGAACCACCAGGGTAATCAGAACCGGTACCGGCATGCCCCTCGGAACGGTGGTTCCCGGATAGGGGAAGGCATTCATCACCAGCACAAAGGCTAGGGTCAGGGCTAACAAAGCCCCATTAACCACCGCTTCTGCCCATACCGGGCGCACCGGAAGGCTGTTCTTGATACGCCGGTTGCGGTTGGTGAGGGCCTGGTAGACGATGTAAGCCATCACCATCAGCCCCACCATCCAGGTCCACAACTCCCCAATCGAACCCGTAAGGCCACCGCCCAGAACCTTAAAGTTGTCGTCGAGCGGGCCAATGGTGCGCCCACTGGCCACAATAAAAGTAGCGTTGCGAAAAATCAGCAGCCCTGCCAGCGTGACCACAAAAGCCGGCACGGCCCAGTAGGCCACCCAGTAGCCCTGAAAGGCCCCAATCAGGGCCCCCAGCAGCAAGCCCACCAGCAGCGCCAGAATCCAGTTCCCACCCCAGCCCAGTGGCGGAACGGTCTGAATCAGGGCCATGATCATGCCGCTAAAGCCTAGGATTGAACCCACCGAAAGGTCAATCTGGCGCGTTACAATCACCATCACCATGCCCCCCACCATGATGCCCACCACCGCGGTCTGAACCGAAAGGTTCCAGAGGTTTTGCGGGCTCAAGAACTGCCCCGGCTGGCCCATGGTGAGAATCTGGAATACCGACCAAACCACTGCCAGCACCACCAGCATGGTCAGAATACGCCCATCCACCCCCAGGCTCTGCACCAGACCTGGGTGGGCTCTCGAGGCTGTTTGTTTTTGCATGACCAGGCTCCTCCGCCGGGTTTTGATGGTTAGACTCGATTATAGCGCGGCCTTCGCAGATGGCGTGCTATGTGCGCCCACGATAGAAATTTCGGCGATGGCTTTACGCGCAGCACTTCTGGGCTTGCGTCGGCGCAGGTCTCTTACCAGGCCTCTGTGGGTAGAGCCAATTCCTGCGTGGAGATGCTTGGCGTGAAAACCCATGTTTGGCTGCAAAAAGGGTGGGCAGGATGCCCACCCTTTCGGCATAAGTGAGCTCTACCGGCAGGCCGCAGGGGCAGCAGCGCCGCTGACACCCTGGCAAAGGGCCTGCTTGGTGATCCAGCCCGCCTGCAGCACCACATCCAGGTTCTGGCGGGTTATCGGAACGGGCTTGAGCAAGAGAGCGTTCATGCGAACCTTATTGGGGCCGTCGGCAAAAACGGTTCTGCCGGGCAGCCTTTCCATTGCGGTGCCACGGGCCATGAGCACGGCTGCTTCGGCGGCTCTGCGACCCAGCTCGCGGGCATCTTTCCAGACGCTCACGGTTTGCTGCCCCCGGGCCACGCGGTTAAGGGCGGCCTGGTCACCATCCTGGCCCGAGACCGGCACCTTTCCGGCCAAGCCGACTGCGGCCAGAGCGGCCACCACACCCCCGGCGGTTCCGTCGTTCGAGGCGACCACCGCATCTACCCGGTTGGCATTGGCGGTAAGGATCTGCTCCATGTTGCGCTGAGCCACTTCGGGCCTCCAGCCATCGGTGTACTGCTTACCTACCACCTTGATATCGCCGCGCTTGATGGCTGCATCGAGCACCTCGAGCTGCCCCTTGTGCAAGAAGTCGGCGTTGGGGTCGGTATTGGCCCCCAGAATGAAGGCATAGTTGCCCCTGGGCCGGGCGGCAAACACGGCCCTGGCCTGCATGCGGCCTACCTCCACGTTGTCAAAGGTGATGTAGTAGGCGTAATTGTTCTCGATCAGGCGGTCATAGGCCACCACCGGAATACCTGCGGCCCTGGCCTTCTCAATGGCGGGCAGGATGGCATCTTTGTCCCAGGCCAGAATAATCAGGGCCCTGGCACCACGGGCAATCAGGGCATCAATGTCGTTGAGCTGCTTCTCAGAAGAGCTCTGGGCATCGGCGCTGATGTAGGTAGCACCCATACGCCCCAATTGTTCGCGGATGGCCCGCTCATCTATCTTCCAGCGTTCTTCCTGGAAGTTGGCCCAGCTCACTCCCACGATTACTTGCTGCGCGAAAGTGGGCACCACCATCGCAAACAGGGCCAATACCATCACCTTGAGGAATAGTTTCATACTCCCTCCCCTTATCCATAGTGAGCCGATGCCACCAGCCTTGGAACTGCTTCCCTTTACTGTTCGACTCGAGAACGAAGATACATTTATTAAAGCGCTATTGTCAATGCCTGGTGGATGGATTGGGGGCCTGCTCAAGATTTGTGCCCATCCCCGATCCCCTGAACCTCGAGTTCATGGTGGACTGCTGGCAGGTACAAAGCGCTGAATACCCTTCCCTCGGCTGAAAGTGACAAACTGATTGGCCTTGACTTCCTGCCACCCCTCCCACTGACCGTCGGGCCAAAGCACCCGCATGCGCACCTGCTCTGCGCTGGCCAGTCCAAAGTGCGTCCAACCCAGTCCTCCGCTCACGTGTCCACCTCCCGCGGTCAGTTCGCGCCTCAGAACTCGACTGGCAAGCTGCACTTCCAACCATGCCCCAATGCCATCGGGGTTGGGGCCCGACTGATGCAGCCGTACCTGCAGCCAGTTTCCCAGTGGCTGGGCAGTCGGCGGGGTAGCGGTTTGTGAACCGGGGGTGGCCGCGCCCAGATTGCGCCAGACCTGGGCCAGGTCGAGCCGGTTGACTACCACGATATCCAGCAGCCCATCGGCATTGAAATCCATGACCTGTGCCCCGCGACCCCGGAGAAAGCTGGCAACTCCAGATTTATCTCCGACCTCCACAAAGGTGCCATCGGGCTTTCCCAACAGCAGGTTGTTGGGATCGCGGGCGGCGGCATCGCGCATGAAGCCCACGTTTCCCTTGGACACAAACAGATCAATCAGCCCATCGTTGTTCATGTCCTCGAACTGCGCGTGCCAGGCCGTGGACATGTGCACATCACCACCCGTATAGGGGCGGTGGGCAGTAACATTCCGCCGGAAAGCAGTATCACTGTAGGTGGGTCTGTCGGGTGTTTGCAGCACTTGCAGTTTGTTGTCGCCCATGCTGGTCAGGTAGTAGACCGGATAGCCCGAGCCGGTCAGGTCGTAGCTGGCAATGCCCATTCCCCAGATTTGCAGGCGTTTCCAACCGTCGGACTCGTTATAGAGTCGAGGGGCTTGTCCGGGGCTTATCTGCCAGAGCTGTTCGTGGCCTAGGCCACGGTAATACTCGCGGTCGTTGGAAACCCTCAGCGAGGGGGTTCCCGAGCGGTTCCAGTCGGAGAATAACATCGAGAGCGCACAAAAGCTGGGCTCGAGCGGGAGGGGGGCTGCAAAACCCTTGCCACCAGGAGCGGGGCGGTAGAGGGCATTACCCCGGCAGCTTCCCCAGGGAAACTGGGTGCTGCGACTGACATAGGCTCCGGTAGCCAGGGTGGGCCAGCTCTGCCCCCTTTCCCAGGTTGCCGCAAAGGCGGTGGTCCAGGTGTTGCCTCCCTGGAACCCCCACAAGCGGTTGGCATTCTCGAAACGGCAGTGGCCCAGCCCGCGCAACAGGATGTCCTCCCCGGCCCTGAGTAGAACCAGGTCGGTTTTGCCGTCGCTGTCAATGTCCAGGGGGTAGGCTCCTACCACCTGCTCGAGTTCAACCCCGGCAGTTTGCTCCCTGAAGCGCAGCCTCCCGCCTGCGGCACTTTGATTAAGGTAGAGTTTAGCCCGGTTGAGGCCTCCGGAGAGCACCAGTTCGGGCAGGCCATCGTCGTTGCAGTCAAAAACCGCCACCCCCCCACCCACCACAAAGTCGCCATCAAAGCGAGTCTCGAGGCCCGAAGACTGCGTCTCCTCGATAAAACGGGGGATGGCGACCTGGGCCAGGGCCAGGCCAGAGAGCAGCAGCCCAAGGCTACCCAGCAAGGCCCCCGTTGGATTCATCGGGGGAATAATACCGCAAAGCCGGAGGAGTTTCTTTGTGTCCGAGGGCAAGCGCGCTAGACTGAAACCATGCGCACGCCGGAGCCCCGTGTCTCGGGAACCTTCAAATGCCTGATGGTGATGCTGTTGCTAGTCCTCGCGGACTTCGGACTGGCCCGGCCTGCTCAGTCGCGGGCCTGGATCGCAACCAGCACCCCTGCTATCGAGCGCCTGCTGGGTCAATTGCAGACCGACCCCAGTCAGCCTGCCAGCGGCCTTGGCTGGGATACCCTGAGCGAACTTCACCGACTGGAATTGCTGGGCATCCAGACCCAGATGTTCTCGCCCCCTCGCACTGCACGGGCTCTGGCACTGCTCTCGGTAGCCGTGAACGATAGCCTGCACTGGGTGCAAAATCAGGCCGGAGCCGAGGCTAATGTGGTCGCTGCCTATGCGGCGCAGGAGGTCGTGCTCTATCTGCACCCCACATTTCCCAATTTAAAGGATGCAGTACGGCAGACCGCAGCAGCGGTCTATGACCAGGCCTCGAGCCGTGGATTTGCAGCGAATAATCTGCGGATATCTCGGGAAATCGGGCGACAGGTGGGACTCCAGATAGCCGCCTGGGGGCGTCAGGATGGTGCAGCTCGTCAGAGTATACCCG
>NZ_CALMCQ010000265.1 GCF_937863175.1 uncultured Meiothermus sp.
TCTCGGGGGCCTTCTTTGAGCCACTAGCACTCTCCTATGCGCTAGCCCTGCTGGCCTCGATGGTGGTTGCACTGACCGTCACGCCCGCACTGAGCCTGATGCTGCTACCCTCTGCGCCGCACCGCGCTTCCCCGCTGCTGCTGTGGCTGCAACGCGGCTACGAGCGGCTGCTTTCGGGGATCATCCGCACCCCGCGCTGGGCCTACGCCACCGTGGCAATCACTGGGTTAATCGGTCTGCTGGTCTTCCCCTTGCTGGGGCAGGAACTACTGCCCAAATTCAAAGAACACGACTTCCTGATGCACTGGCTAACCAAGCCCGGCACCTCACACCCTGAGATGTATCGCATCACCGTCCAAGCTAGCAAGGAACTACGGGCCATTCCAGGGGTGCGCAACTTTGGGGCGCATATCGGACGGGCTGTGGCCGCCGACGAGGTGGTGGGAATCTACTTCACCGAGAACTGGATCAGCGTGGATCCCAAGGTGGACTACGACAAGACCGTGCACGCCATCCAGGAAACCGTGGATGGCTATCCAGGCCTGGTGCGCGACGTGCAGACCTACTTGAAAGAACGCATCAAAGAGGTGCTTACAGGTTCCTCCGATTCAATTGTGGTGCGCATCTACGGCCCCGAGCTTCTCACCCTGCGAGCCAAGGCCCAGGAAGTACAGCAGGCGCTCTCGGGCATTGAGGGGGTCGTGGACTTGCACACTGAACTCCAGATGGACATCCCGCACATTCAGGTAGAGCCCAACCTGGCCAAAATCCAGCAGGTGGGCCTCAAACCAGGCGACATCCGGCGAGCTGCGGCTACGCTCGTTGCTGGTACCGAGGTCAGCGATATTCACCGCGACAACAAGGTCTATGACGTGTGGGTCTGGAGCGACCCCAAAATTCGCAACAGCCTGACCAAGATCCGCGAGCTGCTGATTGACACCCCCAGGGGTGGGCACGTACGCCTGGAGGAGATGGCTGACGTGCGCGTCCTGCCGACCCCCAACGTGATCCAACGCGAGAACCAGTCGCGGCGCATCAGCGTGGAGGCCAACGTGCGGGGGCGCGACCTGGGCTCAGTGGCCAGGGATGTCGAGCGGGCGCTGGCCAAGGTGCAGTTTCCGCTGGAATACAACGCAGTGGTGCTGGGCGAGTATGCCGAGCGCCAAGCCGCCCAGCAGCGCATCCTGATCTTCGGGATCATAGCAGCCATCGGCATCTTCTTCCTGCTGCAGGCCTCGTTCCAGAGCTGGCGCCTGGCCACGTTGGTTTTTGTGACCCTGCCGATGGCGCTGGTGGGCGGGGTGCTGGCGGCCTGGGGCGGCAGCGGGGTACTCTCGCTGGGTTCGCTGGTAGGCTTCCTCACGGTGTTCGGCATCGCGGCCCGCAACGGCATCATGATGATCAATCACTATCAGCACCTCGAAGAAAAAGAATGCGAGCCCTTCGGCTCAGGGCTGGTGTTGCGCGGAGCCAAAGAACGCCTGGCGCCCATTTTGATGACCTCTGGTGCACTAGGCCTGGCCCTGGTGCCTTTGATCGTGGCGGGCAGCATCCCTGGTCACGAGATCGAGCACCCCATGGCCATCGTGATTCTGGGTGGTCTGGTGACCTCGACGTTGCTCAACCTATTCGTGATTCCCAGCCTGTATCTGCGCTTTGGCAAGACCCGTGCGAGGGCTTGATCGCTCAACGATAAACCTTATGGACTTTCTAGCTATCGGAGTGGGGCTATGAACCGCTACCTATTTTGCTCCTGTACTGTTGACCCGCATCGGGCTAAGGTCATGGCTGGCTTATCAGGTTCGGATCGGGAAAGACCTTTCCGAATCCCGGGGTTCAAAAACCTGGGTAGCTTAGAGGTGATCGTGAGTTGTGGGCTGTGGCTGAGCAGTCTCGCGTTGGCGCAAAATTTTCCGCTAAGCGAAGCCCTAAACCAGATCGAGCGTGCGCCCGAGGTGGTGCAGTCCGAGCAAAAGCTGCGCCAGGCCGAGGCCGATCTGCAACTAGCCCGAACCCAGGCGGGCTTGCAGATCAGCGCAGGGGGAACTGCTAGCTACACCTGGGCTACCCAGACCATTGCCTCCGTGGGCACCAGCCTGAGTCTGAACCTCAGTCTGCCGCTAGGCCGAACCAGTGCGCCGTTGGTGGCAGTGCGGCAGGCCGAACTGGCGATAGATGCAGCTCGGGCCACATTGCGACAGACTGGGAGTGAGATGGCCCGCAGGGTGGTGCAAGCCTATTCGCAGGCCCTGCTGGCAGAATCGCAGCAGACCCAGAGCGGGTTGCTACTGGAGCTAGCGCAGAAACAAGTGGTGGTGGTCGAGACCCAGCAGCAGTTGGGAGCCGCTACCCCTTCCCAAACCCTAAACGCCCGACTAGCAGCCAGCACCGCCCAGCAGAACTTCAGCCGCGCAGAGAATGATTTACGCGAAAAACGCTTGGAATTGGCGAGTCTGCTGGGGCTGGTGACCCTGCCGGGCAGGCCGGTTCCGCCAACGGGCCTGCCCAGTCTGCCGACGCCGGAGCAGCTCTCGGCCCACCTCGAGCAAAGCCCTGCGCTAGCTCAGGCGGTAGTAGCCCTCGAGCAGGCCAAGCTGGCGCTGTTCAGGGCCAGCACAGGCAGCAGTTTCACAGTAAGTTTGGGCTACACTTCCGACCAGTTCGACGCCACCCTGGGGTTAAGCATTCCCGACTATACAGCACAGGTTGCGCTGATCCTGCGACCCACTGTGGTTAATCCGCCGGGACAGGGCAACACCATCTCACTGGGAGCCAACGTTTTGCTGTGGGATAGCGGGGGTACGGAGGCCGCACGACAGAGCGCGCTGATCGG
>NZ_CALMCQ010000266.1 GCF_937863175.1 uncultured Meiothermus sp.
TTGCACCTCTGCTGGGGTGCCCTCGGCCAGCTTCTCCCCATAGTGCATTACCACCACCCGGTCTACCAGTCCCATCACCAGATCCATATCGTGATCCACCAGCAACACCGTGACCCCTTCGTTAACCAGCCTGCGAATCAGGGCTGCAAACTGGCGCTTTTCTCCGGCCCTGAGCCCGGCAGCGGGTTCATCTAGCAGCAACACCTCGGGCCCTGAGGCCAGTGCGCGGGCAATCTCCAGCAGGCGCAACTGCCCGATGGCCAGTCCATCGGCCTTCTGGTGGGCAATCTGGGCTAGCCCGACCCGGTTCAGGGCCTGGTATGCTTCTACCAAAGCCGCGTTCTCCTCGCCTTTAGACAGTCCAAACATCGAAGCTACAATGCCTCTTTGGGTGCGGGCGTAGGTGCCCAGGGCTGCGTTTTCCAGTACCGTCATTTCGGGAAACAGGTGGGGATGCTGAAAGGTACGGGCAATCCCCAGCTTGTGTACTTGATAGGGCATCCGGCCTGCAATGGGCCGGCCCTTGAAGCTAACACTGCCCTCGCTGGGAGCATAAACCGAGGTAATCATGTTGAAGCAGGTAGACTTTCCCGCCCCGTTGGGCCCGATCAGGGCCAGAATCTCACCCCGGCGGAGCTGGAAATTCATACCATTTACCGCTAGCAGGCCACCAAAGCGTTTGGTCAGGTTGTCCACTTCCAGCACAACCTCTCCGGCCTGCCCTGCGGCCAGCCGGGTCGGCAGACCGTTGCCTGTCGGGTCTTGCGGTCTGGCCCTGGGGAGATAGCGCTCGATGAAGGGCCACAAGCCCTTGGGAGCAAACATCAGAATGAGCACCAGAATCAGGCCATAGGCGATGATCTCATAGTTGCCGGTGCGCCCAAAAATCTGGGGCAACACCACCTTGAGCATCTCCTCGAGGCCCGTCACCAGCCCCGAACCCAGTATTACCCCCGGTATGCTGCCCACCCCACCTGCTACGGCAGCAATCAGGTACTTGATAGAGGCATCCAGGCTGAAGGGGGTGGGGCTGATGAATTTCTGGTAGTGCACGTACAGCCAGCCCGCGACCCCGGCATAGATGGCCGAGAGCACGAAGACCTGGAGCTTCAAGACCGCCGGATTGACCCCAAAGCTGGCGGCGGCAATCGCATCCCCTTTGGAAGCCCGCATGGCCCGCCCGATGCGGCTGCTGGTCAGGTTCCAGGCCGTCCAGGCTCCCAGCAACACAAAAAACCAGGCCAGATAGAAATAGCTCCTCGAGTCGCCCAGTTGCCAGCCAAAGATTGAAATGGGTGGAATCCCACGCAGGCCGGTATGCCCCCCGGTCAGGCTGATCCAGCTCCCCATCAAAATAAACAGCGCCATGCACCAGGCAATGGTCGAAAGGGGCAAATAGTGCCCCTTGAGACGGGCGGTAATCCCGCCCAACAGCACTGCTCCACCCACCGCCATCAGCACCCCCAGCGGCAGGGTCAGCCAGGGGCTCCAGCCCTGGCCAATGGTCAATAGAGCGCTGGTGTAGGCCGACAGCCCCATGAAAGCGGCCTGCCCAAAACTGGTCATGCCCGACAGGCCGGTTAGCAGGTAGAGCCCCAGCGCGACCAGGGCTCCGAACGCGACATAGTTGCCGATGGTCAGATAGAACGAGGTCGGGGGCAGCAGCAAAGGCACAACCAGCAGCAGCGCCACCGCCAGCTGCGTCAAGGGGGAGGATTTCATGCTACCCATCACTCCTCCTCCCCAATCTCGTGACTGCGCAGGCTACGCCAGAATAGTATTGGCAGCAGCAGAGCAAACACGATGGCGTCCTTGTACGCGCTGGCCTGGAACGCAGCCCAGGACTCCAGTGCTCCTACCAGCAGGGCTCCCACCACCGCCAGCGGGTAGCTGACCAGGCCCCCCAGAATCCCGGCCACAAAACCCTTGAGCCCCAGCAAAAAGCCCTGAAAGTAGGCTGGTGAAATCAGGGGGGCCAGCAGCATCCCGCTGATGCACACGATTAGGGTGGCGATGCCAAAGGAGACATACCCGGCCTGGCTGGGGCTGATACCCAGAAGCCGGGCCCCGTAGCGATTGACCGCGCAAGCCCGCAAAGCCTTGCCATAGATACTGCGGGTGAAAAACAGGTAGAGCCCCAGCATTGCCAGGAGTGCAAACCCATACACCAGGAAAGCCTGGTTGTTGACCGGTACCAGCCCGATGGTGGTTTGCCCGGTCAAAATAGCCGGTAAACGAAATTGCTCGGGGCCAAAAAACACCAATCCCAGCCCCATATAGGCAAAGTGCAGACCCACCGCAATGATCAGGTAGGTGAGCACACTGGCGTTCCTGGCGGGCTCAAAAAACAGCCGGTAGGAGGCGGGGCCGATGGGCAGTACCACCAGGATGGCAAAAATCCAGCCCAGCCAGATCGGGACGCCCTGCGCACCCCACCAGGCCGTGCCCATCACACCCAGGGCACCCAGAATAAGCAAACCGGCTCTTCTTGGATTCGATCGCTCTAAAATGGCCCACCACAGGAGCATGGCTGCCGCAAGCCAGGCTGTGCCTGGGATCTGGCCCTGCAGGTCTAGCCCACTCACCTCGGAGGGTAAAAACCACACATAGGTCAGGGGGGCAAAAACCAGGAATTCCCCTAGCGGAACCAGGATCACCCGCGTGACGGCAAACACCAACACCAGCGAGAGTGCCAGCAGGGCATAGATGGTGCCATTCTGCAAGGCGTCGGCGACAAGAAAAGATAAGATAGTCCAATCCATAACGATGCAGTTAGCTTATAGCCAGATAGCCCATGGCCCATAGCTGATAGCCAGGGTTTGTTTTGGCTATGAGCTATGGGCTATTGGCCGGGGGCCTCTTACCTGAAGGTTCTCAACAGCCTCCAGTCCAGCTTCCCGTTGGGGTCTCGCACGATTTCGACCATCACGGCGGCCTCGTTGAAGCGCAGGCCCAGGTGGTCGGTGGGGGACATATTGAAGATGCCGTGGGTTCCGACCACGTTGCGGGTGGCCTCGAGTTCATCGCGCACGGTTCGGCGGAAGGCCGCCAGGTTGGTGGGTTGTTCGCGGCGCAGGGCCCGCTCGAGGGCCGGGCGCAGGATGGCCCAGGCATCGTAGGCGTGTCCTCCAAAGGTCGAGAAGCTCCCGATCCCGAACCGGGCCTCGTACATCTGCACATAACTGGTGGCTACCTGGCGGTTGGGGAAGCCAGCGGGCAGCTGGTCAAAGACCAGTACCGGGCCAGCCGGCAGGCGTGTGCCCACCACAAACTCACCCCCTACCCGCAAAAAATCGGGGTTGGCTACACCATGGGTCTGGTAGATCAGGCCCCGGTAGCCACGTTCGCGCAGGGTGCGCTGAGGCAGTACGGGGGCGGTACCCGAACCTCCAATCAAGACCGCATCGGGGTTTCTGGCCAGGATGCGCAGCACCTGCCCGGCCACCGAAGTATCGGTGCGGGCAAAGCGCTCGGAGGCGACCACCTGGATCCCGGCCTCGCGGGCGGCGGCCTCAAAAGCCCGCGCCCAGCCTTCGCCGTAGGCATCGTTGAAGCCGATGTAGGCCACCGAACGAATATTCGAGGCCTGCATATCCCGCACGATGGGAATGCTCATCTGCTGCTCGGTCTGGGGGGTCTTGAAGACCCAGCGCCGCTTTTCGTCTACCGGAAAGACGATCTCGAGGTTGGCAGCCATCGAGATCTTGGCAACGCCGGCCTCGGCCACCGGGTCAATCATGCCCAGGCTGGCTGGGGTGGTGGTGGTGCCGATGATGGCCAGCACCTGGTCTTCCTGGATCAGGCGCCGGGTGGCCCGTACCGCCTGAGTGGTATCGGAAGCATCGTCAATAACAATGAGCTGTACTGGGCGTCCTGCCACGCCACCGCGTCGGTTGACCTGTTCTTCCAGCATCACCAGGGTGTTCCGCTCGGGGATGCCCAGGCTGGCCGCTGGGCCAGTAGTCGAAACCACCACCCCGATCTTGAGCGGTGCCTGCTGGGCCAGTCCCAGTCCCAGTCCAAGTGCCAGTAGTCCTACCAGAGCCTGCTTCATGATGCCTCCTTCGTCGTGCTGGTTTGTGAATCTCCCTCATCTGCGCCCTGGGGTGTTTGATGGGGCGAGGATAGACTCCCAAAGGTTTCAAGGCCTGCTGCCACCATCCGGCGCAGCAGAGGGTGCGGACGGTAACGATCCTCGCCCAGCTCGGCATGCAGCCCTTCCAGGGCCCGCAAAACCGGCTTGAGCCAGATATGCCCGGCCCATTCCAGGGGGCCCAGCGGATAGCCGGTGCCCAGGCGCATGGCCCGGTTCAGGTCGGCAGGTCTGGCCACTCCTTCTGCCAGCGCCGACACGGCCTCGTTGATGAGCAAGGCCAGGATGCGGAATCCGACCCCGCCGGGCTGGTCGGGAAGAACCAGGGTGTTGTATCCGTGGGCGGTGAAATAGGTTTGTGCGAGCCTTACTGCTTGACTGGAGCCCGATAGGGGGGTAAAGAGTTCGACGATGGCTTGCTTGCCGGCAGGAGGAACCAGACTAAACCCCGCCACCATGCGGCCCCGAAACTCGGCCTGCACGGTGCTGGCGGAGTGCGCCCAGACCAGCGAGACCACCGGCAGGTTTTCGAAAAAGTCGTGTTTGCGTTCAAGCTTGACCCGGCAGTCCAGCACAAACTGGGCCTCGGCCATACTTTCGGTGTGCCTGAATCTGGCCCGGAGTTCTTTGGCGAGTGGGTTGGGGCCAATGATGATGGGGAGGGGGATGTCTTTGGGCTGAGGCGTAGGGGGTGTGGGGAGAGGCGGAGGCCCAGGGGGATAGCTATACCAACCCTGGTTGGTTTTGCGCCCCAGCATCCCGGCGGCGACCCGTTGGTATTGCCATGGGTGGGGCCGGTAGCGGGGTTCGCCATAAAAACTCTGGTACACGGAGGTCGTGGCGGCATAGTTGACATCCAGCCCGATCAGATCCATCAGCTCAAAAGGCCCCATCGGGAAGCCCATGCCGCGCATAATCCAGTCCAGGTGCTCCTTGGCAATGCCTTCCCCATGCAGTTTCAAGGCCTCGCCATAGAAGGGACGGGCCACCCGGTTCACCAAAAAGCCAGGAGCGTCTAATACCTTTACCGGCTCCTTGCCCCAGCCTCGCATCAGTTGCAACACCCGCTCGAGGGCAGGCTCGGCGGTTCGCAGACCCCCCACCACCTCGACGAGTTTCATGCGCTGGGCGGGGTTGAAAAAATGCAGCCCCAGCACCCGTTCGGGGCGGTTGACCTTGCTGGCAATGGCCGAGATGGAAAAAGTGGAGGTGTTGGTAGTAAGGATACTGTCGGGATTGAGTTCGCCCAGTTTTTCCAGCAGCTCTTGTTTGAGCTCGAGCTTCTCCGGTGCTGCTTCGATGACCAGCTCGGCTTTGGCACAGTCCTCCAGCGACCGGGTAGGGTGAATGCGGGCCAGGGTTTCTTCCACCGTGCCCGGTAAGCGCCCTTTATCGGCGCTTTTATGCAGGTCGGCGTGAATCTCGGAGAGGGATTGCTCGAGGGAGGCTGGGTAGGGGTCGTAGAGCCAGACCGAATGCTGGGCTATCGCCGCAACCTGCGCGATGCCACGTCCCATCGTTCCAGCCCCCAGAACCGCTACCGTTTCCTTCACCCGGCCTCCTCCAAACAAACAAACACTTGTTTGTCTAACTTTACATTGGGCGTAAGTCTAATCGCAGTTTTTTCCGGTGTCAAGGCTCTAAACCAGAATTTTCCCAACCCATCCCGCCTTTGATCCTCGGTCAGCTGCACAGCCGTCAGCACCTTTGCTCGCCCACTCCCCCCACCCATCAGCACCCGCATGAACAGGATCCGAATGCGGATGATGATAGCGGCGAAGACCAGCAATCCCCGGCGGTTGTCCATTGAGGTTCTTCCGCACGACACCCTTCAGTAGCCGTACCTGCCCCTGGGTAAAAGATCCCCTTGGAGGCCCTCGAGGCGGTCGGAACCCGCTAAGTATCTCCCCGTTAGGAATTTGCTCTACCCGTAGAGGTCTGGCAACAGAGCCGCGCCGACGCAAACCCCAGCAGTGCTGTGCGTAAAACCATCCCCGAAATTTCTATCGTGGCGTGTTAGACCATCCCCACTGAACCAAAACGATACAAGACCTGTCTCTGGTCTGGCCGGTAGCCCCCCTCCCTGAGCAGTTGCACGGCCTGGGGCGGGAGCGGCTTGATGGGGCTCTGGGTGCTGGCAGCCGAGAAAGTCGCCGGATCTTGGAAGATGGACTTGATATCGTTGTAGCGGGTGACGACCCAGTAGTCCAGCTCGGGGCTGTAGAACACCGGCTCCTCTCGGCGGGCCCGGGTCAGAAAGGGGTAGGGGTCGGCCAGGTAGGGATCTTTGAAGGGGTTGAATTCGGTTCCCAGGCCCGTCACGGGGCAGTTGCCAGGGGCTGGTGTGGGAGTGTGGGCCTGTTTATCATCAAGTTTCATCGGGAGTCTCCTCTCAGATCACATGCTGCGGCAGCCCGTGCAATTCGGACTCCAGAGCCTGCACCCAGCCACCCTCGAAGGCCTCCATAAGGCTTCCTTCCAGAAACCAGCTCCTGGGAGTTTTGGCCCCCCACAAGGTCTGGCGACGGGGGTCGTTGAGGCTCCAGCGGATCGGCTCAAAGTCGGGGTCTACGGTGCTGTAGTCGGAGGTATAAAGTTCGATGCGGTGTCCGTCGGGGTCGCGCAGATAGAGAAAGAAAGCATTTGAGATGCCGTGTCTGCCGGGGCCGCGCTCAATGGCGTCGGTCTGCATGGCCCCCGCCAGAATGTCGCAGGCGCGGATGATGCTCAGGGCGTCGGGCATCCAGTAGGCAAAGTGGTGCAGCCGGGGGCCAGTGCCGTTGGTAAAGGCCAGGTCGTGGACGTTGCCCTTGCGGTGAATCCAGGCGGCCCAGATTCTGCCGTCATCGCCCTCGGTATACTCCGACATGCGGAAGGCCAGATGGTTCATGTACCAGCGGGTTATGGCCTCTACCTGGGGACTCGTTACATTGATATGGTCTATGCGCTGGAGACCAGGCCCCTTGTGCAGGTCGTAGCGCTGCAACAGCCAGGGATATTTCTGGCTTTCTGCGTAAAATGTCACCGGAATCCCGAAGGGGTCTTGCAGCCGAAGCAGCCTGGGCCGGTCTTGCTCGACCTCCCAGCGGTAGGGGAGGTTCTGGGATTCGGCCAGCTCGGCCAGCAGTTGCAGATCGAGGTCGCCTGCCACCCGGTAGCCCAGGTGCTTGATGCCAGGTTGAGACGCTCGCTCGAGCTTCAGGGTCCACTCGCGATCCTCGGTGCCGCGCAGGTACAAAGCATCCCGGCTTTCGTGTAGAACGTTGAGGCCCAGCAGATCCACATAAAAATGGCGGGAGCGCTCGAGGTCGGTCACATAAAAGACCCCGTGTCCGATGCGGATTACATTTGGAATCTGGGTCATACAGTCTCACCTCACATCAGGGCAGTTGGCGGTAGCCTCGGTTCCAGTACAGCAGCGGCCTGACTTCTTCTCCCAGGGCCACTTTTTCGACCTCGCCCACCACAATCTGGTGGGTTCCGCCGGGGTAGATGGCCCAGGTCTTGCAGTAGAGCGTGGCCAACGCTCCCCTGAGCACCGGGCTTTCCTCTTGTGTAAGAGGTTCGTAGCCTTCAATCGGACGGCCAGCAAAATGGGCCGAGGTATGCTCGTGGCCTTCTGGCAACAGGTTCACGGTAAAGTGTCCGGCCTTTTCCAGGATGGGCCAGAGGTGGGCGGTCTCGGCGATGCAGACCAGGATCAGCGGAGGTTCCAGGCTGACACTGGTGAAGCTGCTGGCGGTCATGCCCCTGGCCTCATCGCCATAACGTGCAGCAATTACCGTGACCCCGCTGGGCCAGTGGCTCATGACCTGGCGGAGCTGGTCGCGGAGAGAGGGTTCAGTGGTTTCCATATGGCTCCCGCCGATAGCCGATAGCTTATAGCTGAGAGCGAAACGGCTTTGGCCGTAAGCTTTCGCTACAAGCCATCAGGGTTAGTCGCTGGCGACTGCCTCCGGCTGGGCCTGCTGCTTCCAGCCCAGGAAATCCCTGATGCGCTGCTTGTAGGGCTCTTTATCGTAGGCGGCAAACAGCGTCTGGTACATGCGTACCGGGTCGCCAAAGAAGAAACGCTCGTACAGGGTCTGGCGTGCACCGAATCCACTGATGGTCATATCCCAGGCCAGGCGGAAAAGTTGTACACGCTCGCGGGCCGGCAGGGTAGCGGACTGCAAGAATTTTTCCAGATACTGCCCCACCGGCGAGTCAAAATCGGCCTCGGAGGGCAGGGTAATCATTCCGGAGGCTCCGATCTGGTGGACGATCTCGTTGATGCGCGGGTAGAGCCGGGGATAGAGGTTCCGGGCTCCATCTATGGCTCCCCGATCCGGGCATAGCAGGCCGTACTTGTTGAGCCTGGCATCCAGTTCGGCCCTGGCCCAGAAGCCCTTCATGGCCTCGAGGTAAACAATTACTTCGGCGATTTTCTCCTGCACATGCGGGAAGGTGTCGGCCCCGATGGTCTCGCCAATCAGCGAAACCAGCCCCAGAAAGGCCTCGGTCTTGGCAGTTTTGAGCACCACCACCTGGTGGGCCATCTGCATAAGCGCACCGGTTTCAGCATAGGCAGTATTGCAGCGTTGTAAATCGCCCAGGATGAAGATGCGCTCTTTCGGTACAAACACATCGTCGAAGACCGTGAGACAGTCCATCTCATCTAGGCGGCTTCCCAGTGGGTGATCGTAAGCAGAATCACCGGCAACAAGGCTCTCACGGCTGATGAAGTGCAGCCCCGGGGTACTGGTCGGGATGGCGAAGGCCACCGCATATTTGTCGGCCCCTGGCCCTTCCTTGAGCAGTGTGGAGGGGAAGACCAGCAGCTCGTCGGCGGTGGGGAGGGTGGACAGCATTCGTGCCCCCCGTACCACAATGCCCGCTCCGTTCTGGCTCACCACGCCCAGCGGGATAAAGGGGTCGGGCTGCTCGAGGTTTGATTTTGCTCGGTTAACCTGCGGGTTGGTCAGGCAATGGGTCGTACAGAGGTCGTGCTCGCGCACGTGTTGCACATAGCGGCGCACGTTTTCGGCGTACTCGCCAAAGAAATCGGCGCTCTGCTCGAAGGCCATCAGCACCGCATTCAGATAATCCGGACTGCGGCCCATCATGCCCAGATTGGCATCGGCCCAGAGCTTATAGGCCGCACTGCGCTTTGCCAGATCTTCTTTGGTTCTGGCAGGCAGCAGGCTCATGGCGTAGCGCTGACCATTGTCCTCGTAGGTGAGGATGTCGCGGTAGCGCAGGTCGTGCTGCATCTCGTAGAGCCGCGCCACCGACTGGGTGATGCCTTTGAACACCGGATGGAGGGTGGGGTCTTCTATTTTCTCACCCTTGTACCAGATGTTGGGTGGGCTGGCCCTTAGAGCGTCCAGGTACTGCTTACCGGTGCGTGCCATGATTCCTCCTGAAACCAACCCCCCACCCTGCCCTCCCCCGCGTAGGGGGAGGCGATAGTGGTGGCTGGGTTATTTGCGTTACGGGGCTTGATTTGAGAGATAATGAACCCCGGTGACGGATAGAGAGTTTGGTGAACTCGCCCGAGGGCTGCGGAAGCGTATGACCCCCGATGAGCGCCTGCTGTGGAAGTGTCTCAAGCGCAACCAGCTGGGCGTGGCCTTCCGCCGTCAGGAGCCGATGAGGCCATACATTGTGGACTTTGTTTGCTTTGAGAAGAAGCTGATCATTGAACTGGATGGCAGCCAACACGCGGACAGCCCGACGGACAAAGCTCGAGACGAGTTTTTTGAGCAGCGGGGCTTCCGAACCCTTCGCTTCTGGAACGGGGACGTGAAAACCAACCTCGAGGGTGTGCTGGAGACCATCCGACATGCCCTCGACGAGCCGTAACGCTAACTCCCGTGCCATTCTCACTTCCCAAACTGCGGAATGGGGTGCTCGGTCAGTGGCACCGCAATGTGCTTGAGTTCGGTGTAGAACTCGAGGCTATGCTCCCCGCCCTCGCGGTGGGTTCCACTAAACTTTACCCCGCCAAAAGGGGTGGGCAGGTGGCGGACGTTGTGGGAATTAATCCAGGTCATGCCGGCTTCCAGGTGCAGGGCCACACGGTGCGCACGCGATACGTCTTTTGTCCAGACGTACGAAGCCAGCCCGTACCGGGAGTCGTTGGCTTTTTCCAGTGCATCCGCTTCATCTTTGAACCTAATTGCCGCCAGGATGGGGCCAAAAATTTCCTCCTGGGCTATTACGTGGTGGTTCTCGGCCACAAACAGTCCAGGCCGCACATAGTTGCCTTCATGCCCTACCCGTTCACCGCCATAGACGTGTCTGGACTCCCGCCTGCCAGTCTCCACGTACTCCATCACGCGGTCAAAATGCTCGGGGTGAATCAGCGGCCCCACTTCGGTCTGGGGGTCTAGCGGGTGGCCCACCTTCACCCTGGCTGCTCTTGTGGCTACCCGGCTTACAAACTCGTCGAAGATGGTCTCCTGAACCAGTGCGCGGCTGTTGGCGGTGCAGCGCTCGCCGTTGAAGCTGTAAATCTGGAACACTGTGGCATCCACGGCGCGGTCCAGGTCGGCATCGTCAAAAATTACAGCGGGGGACTTTCCACCCAGTTCCAGGCTCAGTCGCTTGAGCTGTTCGGCAGCGTTTCTGGTGATGATGCTGCCGGTGGTGGTCTCGCCGGTAAAGGCGATGAGTGGCACCTCGGGGTGTTTCACCAGCGCGTCACCGGCTTCTTCGCCGAAGCCCTGCACCACGTTGAATACCCCCGGCGGCAGGTCGGCCTCCTGCATAATTTCGGCCAGCTTCCAGGCGGTCAGGGGCGACCACTCGGCGGGTTTGAGCACCACGGTGTTGCCGAAGGCCAGTGCGGGGGCGATGCGCCAGGTGGAGAGCATCATAGGGGCGTTCCAGGGGGTGATGATGCCGCAAACGCCCACCGGCACGCGCACCGAGTAGTTGAGCCAGTCGCCGTCTACCGGATAGGTACGCCCATCCATGGTGCGCTCGGGGTACTCGGCATAAAAGCTGAAGTTCTCCGCCGCCCTTGCCACCTGGGCTCGCACGATCCGCAGGGGCTGCCCCGCGTCCAGGCACTCCATTACCGCCAGCTCGTCGCCGTGCTTTTCCAGCACCTCGGCGATCTTTAGCAGATACTGCTTGCGTGCCTTCGCATTGAGTTTCCACTTGCCAAAGGCGGCTTTGGCAGCCTTAGCAGCTTTGTCCACGTCTTCGGCGTGGCCTTTGTAGGCTTTGGCCAGGAGCTGGTTGTTGGAGGGGTCTAAGCTCTCGAACAGCTCTTCTCGCTCCCCCGGTACAAACTCACCGGCGATGAAGTGCCTGACTCCACTGGCCGCAATCTTCTGCCGCACCTGAGTAATAAACTCAGGGCTGATGGGCTTGGTTTTCTCGGCGAGTTTCATGGTCGGATCTCCTTGTACAATAACGGTATGGTTGTGGTGCGGCAAAAAGTGGTGGTAAAGAAAGACGGGCAGATTGAGCTAAACTCGCCGGAACTGCTGGAGGGCGCAACCGCCGAGGTGATAGTGCTGATAGAAGCTACAGCTAAGGCGCCCAGCCTGGAGAGTTTGCTCGGAAAGGCCAGCGGCAACTTTGGCTCCAGGGCCGAAGCCGATGAGCATATCCGTAAGGAGCGCGACACTTGGATATCCTGAGCCGGATTGCAGGCCGAAAGACCTATCTGGATGTTAATGTTTTTATATACGCGCTTGAGGGCTTCCCCGAGGTTAGTCACGCTCTTGAGACATTGTTCAAGGCGATTGACAGTGCTGCCATTCAGACTGTCACCAGTGAGCTGGCATTGGCGGAAGCGTTGATAAAGCCTATTCAGAACACAAATATTCAACATCAAGCCTTTTACGAGATGGCCATTCGCAGCCGAAGGGGGCTTGAGGTTGTGCCGGTTTTGCGGACGATTTTGCTCGAGGCCGCTCGTTTGCGGGGAACAACTGGACTCAAGCTGCCCGATGCCATTCATCTGGCAACAGCCCTGAGCAGCGGTTGCGAGGTGTTCCTGACCAACGACCACCGAATTAAGCATGCCGGTCTCAAGACGCTGCTCTTGCAGGACTTTGCGAGGTGAAATCATAGCACCAGCGACCTGTCGCCTTCCTCACCGATCAACGGCTCGGCTTTGTCGGTCTCCCACTCGATAGCGTTTTCCAGCGCACCCAGGCCCTCGATCTCCATCCGCATTACATCTCCCGGCTGCACCTGCGAGATGCCCCTGGGGGTTCCAGTCAGGATTACGTCGTTTTGCTCTAAGGTCATAAAGCGGCTGATGAACTCGAGTACTTCGGGAATCGAGAAAATCATGCCCTGAGTGGTGGCCTCCTGGCGCAGCTGGTTGTTCACATAGGCCCGCATCGTCGCATGGTGGGGGTCGGGGATTTCGTCGGCAGTCACATAGTATGGCCCCAGCGGCCCGAAGGTGTCCCAGCCTTTGCCCCGGATGGGCGGGCGGAAGAGGTTGGTCACGTAGTCGCGCACCACCAGGTCGTTGGCGATGGTGTAGCCACCCACGTAGTCCATGGCATCTTTGGCCTTGATCCGACGCATGTTTCGTCCCACAATGACCGCCAGTTCGCACTCGAAGTGCATAAACTTTGCCCCCTGTGGGTAGATCACCGTGCCTTTGTGGGGCAGCAGGGTAGTGTTGGGCTTCCAGAACAGGGCTGGTTCGGCAGGGCGCTTCAGGCCGAACTCGTCGGCGTGCTCGGCAAAGTTCAGGGCTAGCGCGATCACCTTGCCAGGCTGCACCGGCAGCTGCCACTGCACCTGGTCGGGGTGGTGGGCCTCACCGGCATGGTCAACCAGCATCCCGTCTTGCAGATGCCCCTGCAACGGACGGCCTTTGGATATGAAGCGGGCGAGTTTCATAGAAGAATGTCCAGGGTGGAGGATCCAGGGTCGAGGGCCAAAAGACGAGGGAGGCGGTTGGCGCTAGACCCTTGACACTTGACCCTCGACGGCGCGCAGCGCTCAGACATACTGTTTCCCCGTCGGGTCTGGCAGAACTTCGCGGCCTTTGGGTTCTGGCGAAATCAGGCCGTAGGTCTCGGCCATGCGGCGCAGGCGGGCCTCGATCTCGGGGGTGGTGGGGCCCAGGGGCTCGCGCCACTCCTTTTGGCACAGGCCCATCCAGGAGAGCACAGTTTTGAGCGGGATGGGGTTGGTGTCCCAGAAGACGGCGTCGTTGGCCTGAAGCCCATGATAGTGCAGCTCCAGGGCTTCTTTGTACCGGCCTTCCAGCGTGAGCTGACACATCTGGGCGGTCTCGCGGGGCAGCCAGTTGGCGGTAGCGGCGATGGTGCCGACCGCACCCACACACATCATCGGGAAGGTCAGGGCCTCGAGGCCGCAGTAAACAGAAAAATCCCGGCCCACCTTTCGCAGCAGCTCCGAGACGTACTCGACATCCTTGGAGGAGTGCTTGATGCCGACGATATTTTTGAAGTCGCGGCGCAGTCTGGCCACGGTCTCGATCTTGATCTCGATACTCGAGCGCCCCGGAATGTTGTACAAAATTACCGGTATCTCGGGCACGGCCTGGGCGGTCTGACCAAAAAAACGGTAGAGCCCCTCCTGGTTGGGCTTGAGGTAGTAAGGGGTGATAACCAGGGCACCCTGGGCCCCCATTTTGTGGGCAGCCCGGGTGATTTCCAGGGTCTCGTCCAGCCGCAGGGTTCCGGTGCCGGCCAGTAGCGGAAGGCGGCCCCGGATGATGCGCAGCGCCAGCTCGATCAGGTATTTTCGTTCCTCTACGCTCAGGGTGCCGGGCTCGCCGGTGGTTCCCCCCACGCTCAGGGCGTGTGAGCCGGCTTCAATCTGCCGCTCGATGAGCTGTTCCATGGCGGGCTGGTCAATTGCACCGTTCTTGAACGGGGTAACCAGGGGTACGATGCTGCCTTTGAACTCAAACATTGTGCTCCTTCGCCAGTGTGTGACCCAGGCTGTTTACAGACCTACCGAGATAGTTAATATGTTAAGTAAAACTGTAGCATAGTTTGAAGGCTTTAGTACAATTGTCCCTCCAGGGTACCTACGATGACTCCGACCCTCCCGAAAGAACCTTCCAGCCGACTTTTGCGTGACCTCACGCACTCATTGCCGATGGCCTTGCTGCGCACACGCGAAGCGGTGGTGCAGCGCTTCCGGGTAGTGCTTTCCCAGTACGGTCTAACCGAGCAGCAGTGGCGTATCTTGCGGGCACTGGAAGGGCGGGAGGGGTTGGAAATCTCGCTTCTGGCCGAACAGTGCCAGATTCAACTGCCCAGCATGACCGGCATCTTGAAGCGAATGGAAAGCCGGGGACTGACGCGGCGCAAAGCCAACCATGCCGATGGTCGCAGTATCCTGATCGCTCTAACCGTTGAATCGAAAGCCCTGGTCGAGCGGATCAAGCCCCAGATCGTGGAAGTCTATGCGGAAATCGAGCGGATCCTGGGCAGGCGAAAACTCGAGCAGCTCTATGCGCTACTGGAGGAGTTGGAAAATGGGTTGGGAACTGCTTCCGAACCCTGTTGACCCAGCCCATTGAGTGTACCCGGGTTGCTGAACTGCTTCCTGGCCGCCTCAGGGTTTCCTGAACCGGTACGCCCACTACGGTAGGCACCCTAAAGTTCTCAGGTATAGCCCTTGCTTCAGAAGATCGGGGCGGAAGGCGGTAGCCGGAAGGGTGTGCTGGGATTCACCGACTTTCCGAATCTGCCGAGAGCGCTTCGATCAAGGGTAATTCCAGAGGCTGAAACTCCTCCCGGAGCATGCCGTAGAGGTGAACATCCTCTCTGATTCCCTGGCGGGTCTCGTGCTGGCGCAGGATGCCCTCTCGAACAAAGCCTATTCTCTCGACCAGGTTTCGCATGCGGGCATTGGAGCTGTGAATTTCGGCAGTGATCCGATCCAAGCCCAGCTCGGTAAAGCCATGCTCGAGCATCTGGAGGCCCGCGGCATACCCTACGCCCTGCCCCCGGTGCACCTCGTCGCCGATGGCGATTCGCAGCCGGGCCCGCCGTTCCAGTGGATTGAGTTCGCGCAAATCCACAAAACCCACCAGATGGCCTTCGGGGTACTGCGCGGTCTTAACCACAATCCCTTTGCGAATCAGGTCTGCCGGTGGATTGTTGATCAACCGGACAAACCAGTCCTGCAACTGCTCCGCCGGCAACCCTACCGGCCAGCCATTGGCCAGGCAAAAAGCTTCATCCCGGCTCCACTCCAGGACGCGGGCCAGATCGCTTATAGCCAGTGGGCGCAGTTGCACTTCCAACATGACTTCCCTACCTTACAACCCCTTCCAACTATGCAGGGTGAATTCCGCCCGAATTTACGCCAGGTCATCGGTTTTTATGCCCTGTTCACGCAGTAAGCCTGTACCAGGAAACGGTGGTTCGTTCGGGGTTTATCTTGCTGCATGTTGCGGTAGTGTTGAAGAGCTAAGCACGCGCTAAAGCGGGGGTTGAAAGGGGTAGCTTTGACGCCTCGAGACGCTCATTGCGGGGTGTTTCAGCACAAATACAAACCGAGAGTAGACCACTCATCCGCGTCCGTAGTGGACGCCTCGAGACGCTTGTTTCGGGGCGCACCGCTGCTGGTACGCCGGTGGGCAGTACAAAGCCTCTCCGCGTCCGTAGTGGACGCCTCGAGACGCTTGTTTCGGGGCGCACCGCTGCTGGTACGCCGGTGGGCAGTACAAAGCCTCTCCGCGTCCGTAGTGGACGCCTCGAGACGGGCGCGCTACCCTTGAGGGGTTGTGCTGCGCCAGAAGCCCCAGGTACTCCTCCGGTTGAGCAAAGGTGAAAAATCCTTTGGCGAGCGGGTCTTGTTCAAAGATGCCAACCTCTGGTTGGAGCCGAGTGAGCGGGTTGCTTTGATCGGGCCAAATGGGGCTGGAAAAAGTACCCTGTTCCAGGCCCTGAGCGGACGCTTGCCCCTCGATCAGGGCAGCCTGTTACGGCCCACCGGTGCGAAGGTGGTCTACCTGCCACAGGACTTTCGACCCACCGGCTCCAGCGTGTATGCCCTGGCCCTGGCCATCACGCCCCTGCACCGGGCCGAACTCGAGCTGCAACACACCCCGCCCGAGGCTGCGGGTGAGGTCTGGAGCCGCATCCGCGAGCTTTCCTTCTGGAAAGGACGGGTGGCCCGAACCCTGGCCGATTTTGGCCTGGGTGCGCTCTGGGAGCAACCAGCCGAACAGCTTTCGGGTGGAGAAGCGGTTCGTTTGGGGCTGGCTATGACCTTTCTTTCCAGCGCCGAGGTGTTGCTGCTCGATGAGCCGACCACCCACCTCGACTTGAAGATGCGGCTGCGCCTGGAAGAGCTACTGCTCGAGTATCGCGGTGCAGTGGGCTTTATCTCCCATGACCGGGCCCTGGTCTCGAGGGTCGCCACCACCGTCTACCACCTCGAGGCAGGGCACTTGTTCCGAGTTGCGGGGGGCTATTCGACGTATCTGCTGGAGCGTGAACGTATCCGGCGTACCCTGGATAAAGCCCGTCATGAAGCTGAAAAAGAGCGCAAGCGTCTGCTCCAGTCCATTCCAGATCGGCGGCGGCCTGGCTCGGATCGCCGGGCCCGCGAGAAGGCTTTGCTGCAAACCAGGGCCGGACGCATTCACGTGCCCGATCCGCTTCCCCCCGAGCGTCGCTGGAGCCTGGAAATCGCCGCCGAGGGGACACCGAGCCTGGTGCTCGAGGCGAAGGAGCTGGCGAAGTCTTATCCGAGCCGGGAAGAAGGAGATTTGCGGAGGGTTATTCGCAACGCAACGCTACGGATTTTCCGTGGCGACCGCATCGTGCTGGTAGGGGCCAACGGGGTGGGCAAGACCACCCTGCTGCGCTTGCTGCTTTCCAGGGAACTGCCGGACGCGGGTGAACGGACTCTGGGCTATGGCGTGAGCACTGCCTACCTTGACCAGTTGTATCACGGTTTGGAGCCAGAACAGCCGCTCTTTGCCCAGTTTTCCAGCCGATTTGGCGAGATGCGGGCTGCGGCTTTGTTGGGTCGTATGGGTTTCAGGCCCCCGCACTGGAACCATGTACCCCGCAGCTTTTCTGGTGGTGAGCGGGCCAGGGCTGGGCTGGCTTTGCTGGGAGCTTTGCGGGCAGGTTTGCTGGTGATGGACGAGCCCACCAACCACTTAGAACTTGAACTCCTGGAGGCCCTCGAGCGTGCCCTGACCGACTTCCCCGGCACCCTGCTGTTCGTCTCGCACGACCGCGAACTGGTTCGGAAGGTGGCTACGAGGTACTGGGGCCTCGAGGCCGGGGTGCTGGTGGAATACCCCAGCTATCCCGAGGCCGAGGCCGCTATGCTGGGTAAGCCCGCCGTACGCCAGAGCCCTTATGGGGAGCTGCCCCAGGGGGAGGAGAAACCGGTCGAGGAACGCGACCTCGAGGACGAGCGCATGGCTTTGCTCGAGCGCCTGAGCGAAACCGAGCAGACCGACCGGGGCCGCTTACGTCTGCGGGCCGATTTACTCGCCCTCGAGGAGGCCCTCCAGCGAAAGTATGCCCAGGACTATTTCCAGCCCTACCCCTATTTGCACCGGGTTTGCCAGCAGGGCCTGGAAGTCTTTGCCGATGTCGAGCTGGATTTGTGGCGCTTCTGGCACCTCGACGAGGCTATTAATGGGGAGTTTTCGGGTCGCGTGCTGACCCTTGAGGGCAGGGCCAGCCCCCGTTTCCTGCGGGCTATCCTGCGCATCGCTTTTGAGCTCGAGGACGTTGCGGTGGTGCGTTATGGCCAGCAGGGTTTTGGCCGCAAAACCTATCTGAAGCAGTTTGCCACCGGTGCAGTTGCGATCCCGGCATCGCAGGCCAGGTCATTCGGGCGACGCAGTAAGCGCAGGAAAACCAGGCCAGGGCCGGGTTCCTTGCGGGGTTAAGCGACGGTTCTAGGGCTTTAGTTGCAGGTTTTTGGATCTGCACTCGTCTGGTTTGAATCTCACAGGGCGTATCGGAACCCCAGACCAGGTTTTTTTCCCCGGTCTTTGACCATTGACTTTCGACTGTACCTGGATGGGTGCTAAAAAAACTTGTTCTCAGACCCTCGATTGGAGCCGGAATCCTCAATTTTGCGCTTCGCGCACCTGGCGCTTGATACGGGTTAGTACAGCCTGTAAGCCCCGCAGCCGCAGGGGGGTGATGATTTCTTCGAGCTTGGCCAGGGTATAGAAATCTTCCGGTACGCTCAACACAGCCTCCCGGCTTTCACCTTCCAGCCCTTCGGCCAGCAACCCAGCAAAAGCTCGAACGGTAGGGGCTTCTTTGGGGGCATCAAAAAAAAGGTGCACTATGGAACCCTCCAGCTCGGCGTGGACAAAAAAGGGGGTAGTACACTCGTGAACCTGCTCGAGTCTGCCCTGCATTCCCTCGGGCAGCGGAGGCATCTTCTTGGCAAACGCCAGCAGCATCTCGGTCTTGATAACCTTGGGTGCACTTCCCAGCATCTGCACTACACCCTGTAATTTAGTGGGCAACAGGGCCAGGCGTTCTTCGGCGGTCATAAACAACAGAGTAAGGGGTAGGGGAGGAAGGGTCTAGGGTTTTGTTCACGATGCGGCGAACACCACTCTAGCGGTACCAACTTGAGCAAATCCCAACCCAGGAGGGTGTAATTACGCACCTGCCTGGCCTGGCGGCCCCAGGTTCAGGGGCAAGCCCTGGGCCGCTTTTTTGCTACCGTCGCATACAGCGCACTTCGGGTGCGAGCCTCCCCGAACCAGGTGGTCGTAGATTTGCGGGTAGGACGAGCCCTTTTCAGCAAGGCTGCTCATCGGGACAGCACAACCTCGAGGATGCTTCAGGGTGCTTGGGCTACGGTAAATGAGCTGCTTTCGCCCAGGGACATGTTGAATTGTTCTGGGATACCAGGAGGATCACTTGCGATATTGCTGGAGGCAGCGTATACCTCCACCGCATACGAATCGGTGGTGTTCAGGTTCAGGTTGCTAAAAGCAGTGTTGTTGGACGTTACGGAATTGCGGGCGACCACGCTGCCACTGCTGCGATTAACCAGACGCACCAGATATGCGTTTGCACCACTTATGTGGTTCCAGGAGGCCGAGACGTTCGTGGTGGTTGGACTGGCTCCCACTGTAACGGTGGGACGTGCCAGGACACTATTTGCATCAATATTGAGGGTGACCTGTTCAGTTTTGCCATCTATCGTCGCTGAAAAGACGTAACTCCCGCTGTTGAGAGCGCGGCTGGCATCCCAGCTATACTCCCACCAAACCCCCGATAGCGAGCGAGCCGATGAACTTTGCAGGATAATGGTCTCGTTGTAGCCTCCTGGCCCGCTCACATTTATGCTGAAGCTGTTGGGATGTTGCTGAGGGCGCAGAACCAGCACATAGGCTCTCCCGGTAGTGGCAGCGCTGTAGGTTCCAATGGAAGCTTGAAGCTTGACGGTAGGTGCGCCCTGGCAACCGGCCAGAAGACCCATCACTGCGATTCCGGCGAGTAGAGAGTAGAGTTTCACGCTTCACCTCAAGGTCGTAGCCTAAAACAAAAATGTGAGAGCAGCAAAACGCCCCTCTCACATCTTGCGAACCTGTAAGGGATCAGTCCAGGAAATCGCGGAGCTTTCTGGTGCGTGATTCGTGGTACTTGAGTTTGCGCAGGGCTTTGTTCTCGATCTGGCGGATGCGCTCGCGGGTCACGCCAAAGTAGGCGCCCACTTCTTCCAGGGTGTGCTCCCGCCCATCAATCAGGCCCTTGCGCAGCTTGAGCACCATCGCTTCACGCTCGGAGAGCTTGCCAAGGGCTTTTTCCAGCTCCTCCGACAACATGCTCTGGGCGGCGGAGTCTACCGGCGAGGCCATGTGCTCGTCGGGGATGAAGTCCCCATAGAAGCGGTCCTTTTCGTCGCCGATGGGGGTCTCGAGGCTCACCGGCTCCTGGGCAATTTTGAAGGTCTCCTCGACCTTTTTGGCGTCCCAGCCAGGCCCCATGGCCTCGGCAATTTCCTCGTAGGCCGGCTCGCGGCCCAGCTCCTGCTGCATCTGGCGGGCGGTGCGGGTCAGCTTGTTGATGGTCTCGACCATATGCACCGGGATGCGAATGGTACGGGCCTGGTCGGCAATAGCCCGGTTGATGGCCTGGCGGATCCACCAGGTGGCGTAGGTGGAGAACTTGTAGCGGCGCTTGTACTCGAACTTCTCCACTGCCCGGATCAGGCCCTGGTTGCCCTCCTGGATCAGGTCGAGGAAGGAGAGGCCGCGCCCGGTGTACTTCTTAGCAATCGAAACCACCAGGCGCAGGTTGGCCTCAATCAGATGCTGGCGACAGATTTCACCGTCACGGGCGATGTGCAGGTGGCGCTTGACCATGCGATCCAGCAGCCTGAGGCGGGCATCTACTGCCTGCACGGTATCGGGGTCAATGCGCAGCTCGGTTCCAGGAATGTTGCTTACCCGGCTGCTACCCTGCACCTGACTGCGCAGCACATGGCGGATCAGCTCGGCTTCCAGTCCGGTCTCTTCGGCCAACCGCTGGGCAGCCGCTACTCCATCCTCGACGCGGCGGGCCAGGTCAATTTCTTCTTCCAGCGTCAGGAGGGGCACCTGACCGATTTCGTGAAGGTACTGCCGTACCGGGTCGGAGGTGGAGATGCGCGGCAGGGGCAGGTCGTCTTCGACTTCCTCTTCGGCCTCTTCGACCGGGAGCGTGCCCAGGGCAAAGTCCGGCTCGAGGATTTCGATTTCCTCGAGGTCGCCCTCCAGCACTTCCTCACCGATTTCCTCATCTACCAACACCACGGCTGGCTTGCCGGCTTTGGGGGTGGGGGGCACCAGATCGCCGAGGTCGGGCCCGGCCTCGAGGTCGGCGATATCGGCCATCTCGATCTCTGGGGCCTCGAGTTCACCAGCATCCATGGCCAGG
>NZ_CALMCQ010000267.1 GCF_937863175.1 uncultured Meiothermus sp.
CCCAGGCCCAGCGGAAAAGCCAGCAACCAGGCCAACGGCAGACCCACCACGAATACCGTCACAAAGTCTGAAAGCAGCAAGAAGCGGGTGTCGCCGCCGCTGGCCAGAACGCCAAAAAAGATGAAATTGGAGACCTTGATCGGCTGGAACACCGCGTTCAGCAGTACTGCCCAGAAAGCCCATTGCTGCACCTGGGGGGTGGTGTTGGGATAGAGCAGGGGCAGCAGGAAAGCAAACAGCGCAAAAGCCAGCCCAAAGACTGCTGCCGAAATCAGACCTATGCGCCAGATCAGCCTCGAGACCCCCCACACACCGGGGGCATCGGCCCGCCCAATGGCCTGGGCCACCAGCACGGTAGCGGCATAGTGAAGTCCGGCCGAGGCAGTGATGAAAACCATCTCGAGGTTGCTCACAATCTGAAACACCGCCAGCTCCTGGGTGCCCAGGCGCTCGAACAACAGGGCAAACATAAACACCCCGCCACTGAATACCACCTCGGTAATGAACAGCGGTAGCACCAGCGGCACCGCCTCGTGCAGTAGATACCGAACCTGTGTGAAGTCAGGCCAGGCCCAGCGCAGACCCCAGCGACTTCCAAATAGCAGCCCCAGCAGCACCGTCGCCCGGACTCCCTGCGCTACCAGCGCTGCCACAGCAGCCCCTACCGCACCCATTTCCAGGGGGAATACAAACAGCCACGACAACAGCGGGATCAGAGCAATTGTCGGAATGGTCACCAGCATCGGAACACGCGCCCTGCCGATGCTGCGAAAGGCTGCACTGCTTACCACGCTGAGGGTAATGAGGGGCAAGGAAAGCGCCACCAGCGAAAGATAGGGGCCACCAATAGCCGTAACTTCGGGGTCAGCACCTACCAGGCTCAAAAAGGGTGTAGCCCCCAGCCCCAGCGGCAACGCCAGCAGCAGCGCCAGGATCAGCGAGAACCCGATGAAGAAGCTAACGATGCGTCGCACTGCTGCATCATCCCCACGCCCCCTGGCCCGGCTGGCCAGAATCGCGCAACCAGCGCCCAGGGTGTTCAGGCACAGAATGCCAATAAACAGCGCATTGTTGGCCAGGCCAACCGCTGCAATAGTAGCAGTGCCCAGGGTTCCCACAATCACCTGGTTGGCAAAGCCAAGAGCTAATTGAACGGTGGTCTCGAGGCTCACCGGCAAGGCAATTTTGAATATCTCACGCCGGGTCTCGGTGGTCACAAAGGCCAGCATACTACCCGAAAAGTTCTGGTTGGCAATTCCTGCAACTGGCCGTCTCCTCACTCAGCCAGCCATAATCAACCCGTACCGGCTATCCTGGGGTTCGCTTTCATCATTTTCCTGGTTCGCCCCGCCCGTCGGTGGTGCATGAGCGTCCCAACCCTTTCCACGCAGTACGGAGGGCGCTTCATCCTGAGCACAAGGCAGCACCAGCAACTACCACAAGCACTCGGCCCCTGTCCTGCCATCTTCCGCCGGGGGTTAGAATCTGGGGTATTATGAGTACCCTGACCTGGAACACCGAGCTATTAATCGAACAAGATACTGCCCACCACTTTCACCCTGTTACCAACCTGAACCGCCACAAACAAAGCGGCCCGCTGGTGCTGGTCGAGGGCAAAGGCTCTAAGGTACGCGATAGCGAGGGGAACTGGTATATTGACGGGTTTGCGGGGCTGTGGAACGTGAATGTGGGTTATGGGCGCAGCGAGCTGGCCGAGGTGGCCCGCGACCAGATGACCCGTCTGGCCTTCCAGCCCACTTTTTTTGGACTGGCTACCCCTCCGGTGATCGAGCTGGCGGCCAAAATGCACCGGCTTTTACCGCACCACTCCCACCTCCAGCTCACCTCCGGCGGGGCCGAATCCAACGAAACGGCCCACAAAACTGCCCGCTACCACCGGGCTTTGTCGGGTCAGCCCGA
>NZ_CALMCQ010000268.1 GCF_937863175.1 uncultured Meiothermus sp.
TGCTGACCTTCGGGATCTCGGTGGCCCTGCAAAATATCGCCTAACTGTAGTTTGGCGCGGATACACGGGTGGTCTCGACCGCATATCAAGGCTCCACCATTGCCCTGGGAGGCATTTCCTTTGGGATTCCACCCTTCGCAGCTTTTTTGTTGTCGGTGGGCTTGCTGGGCGCACTGTACTGGTTTTTGGGCAAGACCCGGCTGGGGTTCGCAGTTCGGGCCGTGGCCCAGAATCGCCTGGCCCCAGGTTTGTTGGGCATCGAGACCCAGCAAATTTACCTGCTGGCTTTTGGCCTTTCGGCAGCCCTGGCTGGAATTGCTGGCGTAATGCTTTCGGTGATGCTGTATGCCTCGCCCACCGTGGGTTTTGCCTACACCCTCAAAGCCTTCGCCATCATCGTGATGGCGGGTCTGGGCAACCTGCGGGGGGTGGTTCCGGCAGCCATCCTTCTGGCCCTGGCCGAGGCCTTTGTGAGCACCTATCTGCCAGGGGGTGGAGGCTGGGTGGAGGCGGTGTTTTTTCTGGTCATCTTTGTTGCCCTGACCTGGCGTAGCTGGAGGACACAATGAGAACCCCGAAAGCCACGCCGAGCCACGGGAGGGCGCCATGATTCTGGCCGGGGTTCTGCTGCTCTTAGCCCTGGTTTTGCCGGGCCTTCCCCTGGGCCAGTGGCGGGCCTTCTTGCTGGATGCCGCGCAATTTGCTTTTCTGATCAGTGGCCTGGCTCTGGCCTGGGACATGCTGGCCCGTACCGGGCAGCTCTCACTGGCCCACGGTGCTTTTTTCGGACTGGGAGCCTACGCAGCAGCCCTATCTGCACCCGTACTGGGCACGATTCCAGCGCTGCTGGTGGGAGGGGCTCTTGCGGCGGTGTCCAGCCTGCTGCTGGGACTGGCCACCTTGCGACTGCACGGCATGTACTTCGCCATCGCAACCCTGGCCTTTAGCGAGGTGATGCGCACCCTGGTGCTCAAAGCGCAGTTCACCGGCGGCTCGATTGGCCTTCCGGTACAGCCTGCATTTGAGGGCGCCTACCCACTCGGAGCCTACTATCTGGCCGTAGCGGTGTTGATGGTCTGTTCGGTGGCGAGCCTGATTTTGAGCAGGAGCCGCCTCAACTACGCTATGGCAGCCACGCGGCAGGGGGAAGCGGTGGCCCGGGTGCTGGGGGTGCCGGTGGTGCGGGTCAAGCTGGTCACCTTCATGATCTCGGCTTTCCTGGCCGGTCTAGCGGGCGGCGTGTATGGCATGAAGACCCTGTTCCTCTCACCC
>NZ_CALMCQ010000269.1 GCF_937863175.1 uncultured Meiothermus sp.
CAGGAGGTGACTAAGATTGAACCATTGGTGGTCTCAAAATAGGGGCGCACTACACAATCCACTTGAAAAAGCCCTTTAATGCGCACAAAACATCGCTGAACCCTCGTTGCATTTGACAGAGCCTGAACGTTCAGGTGTTTCGGGCCGTCCACAACTTGCGGGTGGTGATGATCTGCCCGGCGTGGTGCTGGGCATGGGCAGCGATGTGATCGAGCGCATAAATGGCCCGCACCTCGTACTGGTTGAACTTGACCACTCGCTCCAGATCCTCCATCTCAAGCGAGCTGAGGCGGGTCTTGACCTGGTTCATGTTCTCAGCGAACTCGGCCAGCACTTCCTGGGGGTCGCGTCCGGTAGGGGCCATCTCCTCGGCTGGGCGAATGCGAATCGCCTCGGGCACTTCCTGGCCGGTTCCACGCAACATCAAGCGGTACGACGCCCCACCCGTATGCCGCACCAGCCCCCCAATGGGATTGGCGCCGGGGGCAGGAACCCACCAGAAGCCTTCTGGGCTCAGGTCGGAGGCCCACCTGACGACTATTTCTTCAACTTCCTCCAGGCTGCGCAACCAGACCGAAACTATCAGGTGCACACCTACCACATCACCCCGCAAATACGGGGGGGGTTGAACAGGCGTTTGCATACACCCGATTCTATCGCATTCCCCGTACAATCGCCCTGTGCAGCCGCTTCCCCCGGTTCAACGTGATACTTTTCTCGATGCGGTGCGTGGGCTGGCCCTGGGGGGCATCCTGGCCGTGAACCTCGAACACTTTGCGGGTGCTGGGATGTATGCCACCTTGCATGGGCTATCCGAAAACTACACACGGGGCCGTGAAATCCTGGCTTTCTTTTTCAGCGGCAAGTTTTATACCATCTTCGCGATTCTGTTCGGGCTGGGGCTGGCCCTGCAGTACCAGCGTTTTGTGATGGCAGGTCTGGATGCGCGCGCCCTATTGCGTCGCCGCCTGGGGTGGCTGCTGGGGCTGGGCGCTTTGCACGGTATCTTCCTATTCGACGGCGATATCCTGGGCACTTATGCCATTCTGGGCCTGTTCGCCCTGCGCTACCTGGGCCAGGAACACCGGCTTCTGGACATCGGCAAGTTCCTGCTGGGGGGATACATACTGCTATTCTGGTTCGCAATCTTGCTGCGCGATCAGATGCCGACTCCTGGAAGCGGAGAGGTTTTTCTGACCGGGAGTTTCTGGCAGGTAACCGGGGTACGGCTCGAGACCTGGCTCTTCAACACCCCCCTGGCCTCCCTGGTATTTGGGGCAGAGATTGTGGGCTTGTTTTTGTTGGGTGTGTATTTGGCCCCGCGCTGGCACACCATCGGCCCAGCCACACTCTGGCAGGTGGTGGCGCTGGGGCTGCTGGTAGGAATACCCGTCAACCTGTACAACGCCCTGCATTTCGACACCCAGCCCCTGCGAGGTCTGGGCGGGCTGAGCTTTGCGCTGGCCTATCTGGCCCTTTTCCGGCTCCTCTGGCCCCGTCTGGGCCGCCTGCAAGCCCTGCACTACGCCGGGCGGATGCCCCTCAGCAACTACCTGCTGCAATCGGTAGCCATGAGTCTGTTGTTCTACGGCTACGGGCTGGGGTGGTTTGGACAGGTCAGTCCCTTCTGGTTTCCCGCGATTGCGGCTGGGTTTGTGGTGTTTCAGGTTCTGCTAAGCCGCTGGTGGCTGCAACGCTTCGCCCAGGGACCCCTGGAGTGGCTCTGGCGAAAGTTTACCTATCGTCGGTAGGCGATTGGAAGTAGAAGGCATCACAACACAAATCTGGCTCGATGGGAGCCTGCCAATGGGCGCACCACCGGTCGCCCACATACCCCTCCCCCACATCAAAGGTGGCCTTGAAAAACTTGCCGTGATCGCAAACCGGAAAGCACTGCGCGCTACAAAAAGCCGTCAGTATCTTTTGCTCGCTTTGACCGCAGTACCGGAGGCCGTA
>NZ_CALMCQ010000270.1 GCF_937863175.1 uncultured Meiothermus sp.
CAAACCCTGCCGGATGCCCTTGCAGGCGGCCCTCAAAGCCTTTGTGCGCCAGTGCTTCGGGTAGCTGGTAGAGCTTCCGACGCGGCTCGAGTACCTTTCCCTCAGCCACCAAAAGGTCTAACGCCTCGACCACCTGATTCTTTTCGAGCCGTAAACCCCGCACAATCTCGCGCAGGCTAAATCGCTTTTGGGGATGTTTCTGGAAGTATGCGTAAACCTGCTGGTCAATCATAGTACTTGGACCATCCCCTATCGGGATGCCACCGGCATAGGCTGCAGGGCCGTACACCAGGGCAAACCCCAGGCTCTACAATACGCCCTCGAAGGCCCGCTGGGTGGCTTTCAAGGCGCCATCCAGCGCCTCGAGGCACTCGTCAAGGTGGAGTTTTTCGACAATCAGGGGCGGTTCTAAGCGCACCACCTTGGGGTTGTTGAGGCCAAAGGCGGTCAGAACCCCACGGGCGGCAAGTTCGGCCACCACTACCGCCCCAATATCGGCGTCGCTGAACTCGAGGCCCACCAGCAACCCCCGGCCCCGCACCTCCTGGATAAACTCCGGGTAGGCTTTTTGTAACCCGATCAGTTGAGTTATCAGATACTGGCCCGACTGCAAAGCCCTGGCCGGAATATCTTCTGCTAACGTGACCTCGATGGCCGCCAGCGCCGCTGCCGCCGCCAGCGGATTGCCGCCAAAGGTGGTGGAATGAATCAGGGGTTCAGTCTTGTAGATGCTCAGAATTTCCGGGCGGCAGAGGGTGGCCGAGATGGGCATCACCCCGCCCCCCAGGGCCTTGGCGCTGACCAGGATGTCGGGCTCGACCTCTTCCCAGTTGACGGCCCATAGCTTGCCGGTACGTCCCAGACCGGTCTGCACCTCGTCGGCGATCATCACCACCCCTCTTTCGCGGGTGATGCGCCGGACTTCGCGCAGATAGCCTTCCGGTGGCAGCCGGATACCCCCTTCGCCCTGGATCGGCTCGAGGATCACCGCCGCCGTGTCGGGGCCAATGGCATCTTCCACGGCCTGGGCATCGCCAAACGGAACCACCGTCACCCCCGGCAGCAGGGGCCTGGCGGGTTGTTGATACTGTTCTTTGGGCGTCACCGACAGGGCTCCCAGGGTTTTGCCGTGGTAGCCGCCCTGGGTGGTGATGAAGCCTGGCTTGCGGGTATAAAAGCGGGCAAACTTGAGGGCCGCCTCGACCCCTTCGGTACCAGAGTTGCCAAAGTAGACCATTGAGAGTTCGCCCGGCGCAATCTCGGCCAGGCGGGCGGCCAGCCGGGCGGTGGGCCCAGATACCAGCACCCGCACCGACATCGGCATCCGCTCGAGCTGGGTCTTAACCGCCTCTACCACGCGGGGATGACGATGCCCCAACGAAAGGGTGCCATACAGCCCCAGAAAGTCCAGATACCGCTTGCCCTCGGTATCCCAGACATACACCCCCTCGGCATGGGATTCAATCTTGTCGAGGCCGGTAAAGCGCAGCAACCCCGCCAGGCCAGGGTTGACGTGTTTTTCGTACAGCTCAAAGGTGTTCATGGCTGACCCTGAGTGTACCACGTGAAAAACGACTCCTCACCCGTTTTCCTTGAAAGCGCAATCAGGGCGCCTGCTCAAACCTCGGGATGGCCGTTTGCTCTGCTGCTACTCTTTATCCAGCAAAATCACAGAGCCACCCGGAAGCCGGCCTTCGCGCAGGATGGCCTCGTAGACCAGTTGCTCATCATCGGTCAGCTCGGGGTTTGTACCGCGCTCCTCGATCGCCAGACGCATCGGGATCAGGTTCCAGGGGCCCCCAATCTTGTCGGGCAGGCGTCCCCTCTCCTTCAAGTAAGGCACCGCACCCAGCTTGGCATAGACGATGGCAGTCAGGCGGAGTTCCGGGTCGCTTATTTCTCTTTTTTTCATGGTGCACCTCGCTACCAGGATAGCTTAGCCAGATACTAGTCCTGCCGGTACCGGTGTTCAGCCAGCGGCTGTCCGATGCCTGAGGG
>NZ_CALMCQ010000271.1 GCF_937863175.1 uncultured Meiothermus sp.
CTGGCCTGGGGGGCCACTCCCACCACCCCAATGGTGTTGGCCGCGGCCGCGATGGTTCCTGCAACATGGGTGCCGTGCCCCCCGGTGTCGGTGGGGTCGGCGTCCTCGTTGGCAAAGTCGTAGCCGTGCAGACCTGGGCAGACCCGGCTGCTGGGGTTGGGGTTGCGCCACAGGTTGGGGGCCAGGTCGGGGTGGGTGAGATCGGCCCCTTCGTCAATTACCCCCACCAGCACGCCCTGTCCGGTTACACCGCTGGCCCAGACCTCGGGAGCACCGATGCGGTGGATGCCCCAGAGCCAGGGGACATTGTTGTAAGTAAAGACCCCACGCAGCACAATGGTGAGGGGCAGCGGCCCGGTCAGCGTAGTGGCCAGGGGGGTGCCGAGAGCTGGCCCTGTAGTTACGGTGCCGCTAAAGTTGAAATTGCGGGTCTGGGTGCCGCTGGCATCTACCAGGCTGGTGTTCTGGCTGATGCTGGTCAGGGTGGCTGTCCAGGTTCCGCTCGAGCAGGTGGCATCGCAGGGGGTGGTGCCCAGGGCGGTGGGCCTGAGGGTGAAGGAGCCGACGTAGTTACCGCCCGCTTGCAGCGTACCCTGCCCGATCAGGTTCAGGTCGGGACTGAGGGCCACGGTGAGGGTAAGGCTGGCTCCGGTAGGGGTGACCTGGGCCGCTACCGGCAGGTCGGTAGTGCCGATACGAAGGCTGGCCTGCACGACGCCCGCTACACGGAGGCCGCTGGGGTTGTGCGCTCCGGCAGTGGCGAAAGCATCACCGGGCGGAACCTGGGTCAGGTAGGGATCGCTGGGGCTGAACTGGGCCGAAGGGCCGGATATCCGGTTGGCTCGTACGTTCTGGCGCTCGTTGGGAATCCAGAAGTTGGGCTCGGCATACTCGACGCTGGCCTGTGCGGCATACTGCTCGATAAAGCGCTGCTCCTGGCCCTTCGGAACGCTGACTAGGGCCAGAGTACCCCAGCCGTCGCTGCTGGTGCTCTCGATTACCCGGCTGCCCGACAGGGCCGCAACCGAACTCATCGAGACGCCCCCGCGAAACTTGACCAAAATTTCCCCGGCCACGGCCTGGCTGCCGTCAATGGTGGTCAGATCGGGGAGTCCCTGGGGGGGCTGGGTCTGGCGGGAGCTGCCGCAGGCGGCGAGAAGGATTGCAACGATGCTCAACAAAATAAACTTTTTCATCCTCATCACCCCCTTAGTTGCCGGTTCGGAAGGCAAAAGCCTCGCTGCCGGAGAAACGGTAGCCCTTCTCGAGCGACTGCACCAGCCAGGTGGAACCGGGCGACCAGCCGGTTTGTGGAACGTACCCCACCGAATTCAGGAAAGCCTCCGCAACCCGGCCTCGCGAGTTGTTCACCAGGTTGCTCTGGAACTGGGTGTTGCGGAAGACATTGAGGGCGTCGAGATCCACGTACCGAGCTGCTAACTGGGCATCGGGGTCTACCGAGATGTAGTCAATCATCTGGGCGTTCTCGTCGGCGGTCACGTCCCAGAAGTAGACCTTGTTGGGTTCTAAGCGAACCTGATAGATATTCAGGAAGGTCTCGGGGGTGTAGGTGGTCAGGATGGGTGCCCCGGTATCGCCATCGTAGAGCGTCACGGTATACACCGCCGGGCGATCCACCGCCCCCCACGACAGGCGGGGATTGCGGCTGACACCGGTAGCGCCATTGGCCGGGGCTTGCAGCACCGGCACCGCCATGAAGTCGGCTTTGTTGGCAGTCAGGTTGGTGCCATTGAACCAGCGATACACCACCGAGAACGCCGCTAGACTGCCTGCAGCGTCAAACTTCAGGGCCTGGCTTTCAGTGGTGATGGTCTGGGCTTGCTTGCCTGCGGGAATCCTGTAAACCCGCAGGTTGCGTGGCCCAGCACTGAAATCAAAGTAGGTTCCCAGGGTGATCCCGCCGCCGGTTACCGATGGCTCAAAGGAAACTTCGGTCAGCGACAGGGCATTGCCGGTAGGGCTGAAGTCGAAGCCGCCGGCTGCGAGGGCCGAGGTATCGTGACTAAAGGGAATCGAAGCTACGCTGGGATTGCTGGCCGGGTCGAAGTTTTGCAACCGAATTGGGTCTGCCAGGCTGGTGATCTGGCCATTGTTGATAAAGGTCTCAACCTGGGGAAGGTAGGCGAACTTGCTCCAGAAGAACTCACTGGCAGTGGCTGGGTTGCCGGTATCGGTTCCGGTGAAGTTGCCTGCCCAGACAAAGCCTTCGGTGGCAAACGAGTTGAGACTGCTGATGACGGGCATCAGGAAATTCCCACCGGTGCGGCTGATTACACCCTGGGTACCCCGGTAGGTCATCAGGCCGGTCTCCCCAGGCCTCAGTGGGACTGCCGCCAGGCTCAGGCCCGAAGGGCGAGCGCCGGTGCAGGCGGGGGGGGAGGTGCGGTCGGGGGCGCTGCTGCCGGGCAGCGGAGTACCCACCACCGGGGTGGTTCCATCGGTATCAACGAGTCGCCCGGTAATGCAACCAAAGCGGGCTGGGGCCAAGGGGTTGAGTGCTTGAGGGCCACCGGGCAGGTAGATGTTTAGTTCACGCGAAGCACCCAGGTTGGACACATAGGCCGAAAGGGGCACACTGTCGTAGCTGAGGGCTCGCAGGCCCATGCTGCCGGGAGGTGGGATCACCATTATATCGAAGCCCCAGGGCCTGCCTCGAACCGGGATCTTAAAGGAGCCATCCACCCCGCTGGTGGCCCGGGCCTTGACCTGGCCAAAGTTCAATAGGATGGTGGCTCCCGCCAGGGTACTGCCCCCCGAGCGAGCGGTCTGGTAGACCCGGCCCCTGACGTGTGAGATGTTGACCCGCACCTTGGTGCTGCCGCTTTGTACAGTGCCAGTGGCCATGGTGGCGCGGGCGGTGAACGCCATCTCGCCGTTCTGGTCTACGGTAAAGTTGACCTCCTGGACAAAAGGTGCCGCAGTGTCTTCGCCAATCTTGCGGCTGCCTTCAAAAAACTCGACCTTGCTAACCTGACCACCCACCTCGGCGGAGAGCTGGATGCTGCCCTCTTCGGTCACCTCAGCAAGGCTGCTGTTGAGCATAAAGGCGTTGGAGGGCTGACTGGTACAGCCGACCAAGACCACACTTCCCAACAAGCCTACCCACAATGCCCTGTGTAGCATGGAACCTCCTGGCTTTCGTCAAAGAAGCTTCGGGTTTACTAGACCGGGATGTTTAGACAATGTGCGGAACCACCTCCCCGATGCAGATGCAGATGCTTTCTAGACGCCTCAATATATAACTTTGTTAACGATAAATTAACTTGTCAAGTGCGTAACCTGAAATCGTTACGTTAGGTTAACGACCTGATCCAGTGCGGGCCCGGTTTTCTTGACAATTACAGGAATCCATCAGGTAATGGACTGAACGGGACAGGTACCGAGTAAGTGCGGCATTAGCAGCCCATTAAGCTGCCTGGGGCTCCCCTGGCTAAGGGTATCGGCGACTACCGCGTTTTGGGAAAGCTGCTGGGTGAGGGGATGACGGTCTGGCAAGTATGCAGCTTTTCAGAGGGGAAGGTCGAAAAGGAGCAGTAAGAGGGATCAAGGCCCTTCCAGGGATTGCAGCCGGTCGGCAAATACCCTCCGGGTTCGCTCGGCCAGCGGGGCAGTGAGGATCCAACGAAGCCTGGCAACCTCGGGGGTTTTGTGGTACCAGAGACTGAACACGTCCATCAGGGTAGCGGTGTGGGCTGGGACTGCTATTTTTTCGATGGGTTGATTGCGCTGGATCTGGCCGGCCTCGAGCACCCTGGCATAAAACCCCGGACGCTGGGCCTGGCGGAACTTTTTTACGAACTCGGGGTCGTTCATACGAGTAGCCAGAGTCGAGCAGGGAATGCGGGGAGCGCTGACCTCGAGCAGCAACGTGCTCATCCGAAAACGGTCGCCAATTCGCACGGGCTCGGGGCCGAAGCTCGAGAAGGTCAGGTTCTCGCCAAAAGTCCCGGGTTGCAGCGTCTCGCCCAACTGCTCCATCCACCAGTTGTAGTCCTCGGCGCTGTAGACGTAGACCGCCTGGTCGGGGCCTCCGTGATGCTCCTGGTCGTCCACGTGGTCGCCCAGTAGCCCTAAGGTGAAAACCTGGGCCGTCTCGACCGGGCTTTTGTAGATACCGGTGGTGGTGTCGCGGTTGCCTATTTGCATGGGCTGGGGTTTGCCCAGGTTGATGGATCGCAGGTGCATACTACCAGCTCCTTATGCTCTGGCCCGGCTACGCCGCAGCACAACCCTGGCCAGCAGACGCCAGGCCAACAGCAAGACCAGGGTGGCACCCAGCGCCACGGCCCAGAAGACCAGATAACTAAGATCGAAAGATCTTTCCAGTACTAAAAACCGTAGCCAGACCCCTGTGCTTACCGCAATTGCCCAGGTGTAGAGCAGGTTCTGCCAGGTGGGCCGGGTGTAGGTACGCAAGAAGGGGGTTATCATCCACCAGACCAGCAAAATGGGCAGAGCGTTGCGCAGAGTACCGCTCAGGGTGATGGGCTCGCTATGCGCTTGCAGGCCAATGATGGCGAACAAAATGATGCACAGGTAATCGCCCAGGGCCAGTATCCGGCCCACCGGGTTTGGCTTTCGGATGGGGGTTTCGGTCATGGCCGTGCTGGGGAGTAGGCGAGAACAGGGTTGCCCTGGCTGTTGTTCTGGCCCCTTCTCTCGTGCCCTTAGCCCGTTGTCGCCTTGAAAAACACCTTCTCGGCCCGGTACGAACTGCGCACCAGCGGCCCACTAAACACTTCCATGAAGCCTTCCTGGTAGCCCCACTCCTGGTATCGGGCAAACTCGTCCGGGGTCACATAGCGCTCGACCGGCAGGTGATGCCTGGTGGGGCGCAGGTACTGCCCGAAGGTCACGATGTCCACTCCTACTGCCCTGAGGTCGCGCAGGGCCTGGCGGATTTCTTCGTCGCTCTCGCCGAGGCCCAGCATCAGGCTGGTTTTGGTTAGCACCTCGGGGCGCACTTTTTTGGCGTGTCCCAGCACCTTCAAAGTCTGGTCGTAGCCTGCTCTTGGGTCGCGAACGCGCGGGGTCAGGCGGCGGACGGTCTCGAGGTTGTTGGCAAACACCTCCTGCCCGCCCTGCAAGACGGTTTCCACATCGGCCAGCTTGCCCTGGAAGTCGGGGGTGAGGGTCTCGACCTTGACCGCAGCGTCGCGCAGCTTGATCTGCCGCACCACCTCGGCGAAGTGGGAGGCTCCGCCGTCGGGCAGGTCGTCGCGGTCTACCGAGGTCAGCACCACGTACTTGAGGTTCATCTCGGCCACTGCCTGGGCCACGTGCAGGGGTTCGAGCGGATCCAGCCAGCCTTTGGGATTGCCGGTGTCTACTGCGCAAAACTTGCAGGCACGGGTACACACACTCCCCAGTACCATGATGGTCATGGTGCCGTGCCCCCAGCACTCGCCGATATTGGGACACATGGCCTCCTGGCAGACCGTGCTGAAGCGCAGCCGCTGGGTCAGCTCTTTAAGGCGCACGTAGTTGGGGCCAGTGGGAGCTGTCGCTCGCAGCCAGCCAGGCTTGTTGCGATCTACTGGCTCGGGGCGCTGGGTGGCAACCCCGTTGGGCACGACCTCGAGTTCGATCAGACCCCCGGTCTGGAAGTCTTCAAGCTGCACGGTTTTGCGATTGTTCATGCCAGTTCCTTTTCAAAGGAGGGAAAGACCGCCTCAAAAGCCTTTATAACCCGCTCGACCACCTCATCCATGCTAACTAACCGGCCCAGGATTTTCTGGAGCGAGGTCACCCCCTTGTCCTTGAGGCCACAGGGCACAATCAAGCTGAAGTCGTCAAGATTGGTGCTGACGTTTAGGGCAAAGCCATGCAGGGCTACGTCCTGCTTGACCGCCACCCCGAAAGCGCAGAGCTTCTCCTCCTGGCTCGGCCAGCCCTCCACTGGCGCGGCCCGCCTGACCCAGACCCCGGCATAGCCCGGCGTGGCAAAAGTCTCGAGGTCATAGGTGGCGGCCACCGCCATGATGGCCTGCTCGAGCTGGCGCAGAAACCCCCGCACCTGCCGTCCCACCGGGAAGATCGGATAGCCCACCAGCTGGCCGGGGCCATGATAGGTCACATCACCCCCGCGTTCGATGCTGAAGAGTTCGATACCCAGAGCCTGGTACTGCGCTTCGCTCAAAAGCAGGTTGTCAGGTTTTGTCGCCCGGCCCAGGGTGAGGGTGCGGGGGTGCTCCAGGAGCAACAGGGTGGGTTTTCGCTGTCCCGCTACCACTTCGGCATGTACCTGTTTCTGATACGCCCAGGCCGGGCCGTAGGGCACCCGGCCCAGTTTTTCCACCTCGAAGGCGGCCCTCATGCCCCAGAGCATACTCCAGCCGCATGGCCTGGACTGGCATGAAGTCACAGAAGAGATGGCAGGGGAGGGGGGGTTCACCGCACCTGTAAGGCCCGGAAGGCTTCCTCGTACTCGAACTGGTTCAGGCCGCGTCCGATGACCACCAGTCGGGACGGGACGCTGGCTGGCTGGCTGGACTGCTCGAGGCTGAAGATCTCGCGCACCGACTGGTAGAGCACCTGTTTGTCAAAGCCTTTTACGCTGAGGAAACCCTTGGCGCGGAAGACCGCATCGGGCCGGGAGATCAGGTACTGGTCAATAAAGGCATTTACTTTTTGCCGCTCCAAAAGGTTGTTGGTGGTGAGGGTGAAGGTCTGCACATCCGGCATGTGCAGGTGCTGGTGGCCCTGCGGCTTCCACTCGAGGTCGAAGGCCCGCAGATGGAGCACCTCCTCCGGGTTAACCCTGGACTTTGAAGTTGGATGTATCTGACACAGTGGGTTAATTTTGCGGATCAGGCGCTCGGCCTCCTCCACCTGTTTTGGGGTGGCCAGATCGGTCTTGTTGAGCACGATGGTGCTGGCATAAGCGAGCTGGATTGCCCCCTCCGGGCCGTCGCGCAGGGTCTGCTCGAGGTTGCGTGCATCGGCCACCCCAATAATGCCGTCCAACTCGAACCTGGTGCGGGCAAACGGATCCATCACGGTCTGGGCTACTGGCACCGGGTCGGCCAGGCCCGATAACTCGATCAGGATATATTCGGGTTTGTCTTTGCGGGAGATGATCTTGAACAAAGCCGAGACCAGATCTTCGCGCCCCACACAGCACAAACAGCCGTTGGACAGCTCGGCGATGCCGTCGGTGTCCACATTTTCGATCAGCGAACCATCAATCCCGCTTTCGCCGAACTCGTTGACGATAATCCCGAACTTGCGGTGTCCAGAGTTGATCAGGTGATTGACCAGGGTGGTCTTGCCAGCCCCCAAAAAACCGCCAATCACACTGACCGGGATGCGTTTTTGAAACTGAGGCATAGGCTCTACAATACCCCAGACCAAAGTGGGCCGAGCAACTCGATATACATTTGGATGCGAGTATATAGTGATAATGTATTCTCAACAGGAGAAGTCAATGAAAATAAGGCAATACTGGGTGATCCGTTTCGAGTACCTGCTGCAAATTGACGGCGAAGTGGTAGACCGTAGCCAGGAGGGCCAGCCGCTGACCATCCTGACCCAGTTTGCTCCCGACCTGCCTGCGGGCCTCGAGGCTGCCCTGGTGGGCAAAAAACCAGGAAACTACCGGGTGCAGATACCGCCTGAGCAAGCCTACGGCCCTTACGATCCGGCCAGGCGGGTGGAGGCTGAGCGGGACAACCTGCCGGAAGAACCCCGGCTGGGGGGAGCGTTTACTGCAGAGGGAGAAGATGGACGATCCTGGTTGTACCGGGTGGTGAAGATGGAGGGGGGTCGGGTGGTTCTCGACGCCAACCACCGCTGGGCAGGGAAGACCCTGGAGTATATCTTTACAATCCACAGCGTACGTCCCGCCGATGCCGAAGAAGTTGCTCACGGGCATGTCCACGGCGAGGGTGGGGTAGTACATCCCATGAAAGAGTGAGTCTGGGGGGCAGGGAACCCAAGAATGTTTTGAGCATCGCTAACCGGTAACCCTGTCTGGGTGCGCCCACGATAGAAATTTCGGGGATGGTTTTACGCGGTGCGCTTCGGGGGTTTGCGTCGGCGCGGCTCTGTGGCTAGCGCAAATGCCTGACGTGGAGATCCTTTGAGGGTCGTTGTCATTCTGAGCGGAGCGTTAGCGATGGGAAGAATCCGATGCGCTGTGCAGCAAGTGGCGCCGGCATACTGCTAAAGGTCAGGCCCTCCATTCCATACCCACCACAAAACAACCCTTTCTTAGGTAGGCCCTGGTCGAGAGGCGGCACGACAGGGAAGTCCGTTAAGATAAGGGCGTATGACACGAGTTTTGATTACCGGTGCGCTGGGGCAGGTGGGCTCGGAGCTGGTTCCCGCGCTACGCTCGCTCTATGGCGCCGACCTGGTGCTGGCTACCGACTTACGAAGCCCTACCCCCGAACACCCTGTCTGGGCTGGCCCCTTCGAGCTGCTGGACTGCACCGATGGGGAGCAGCTGCGGGGGTTGCTCGAGCGCAATCGTATCCGCGCCATCTATCACCTTGCGGCCATTCTTTCGGCCCGGGCCGAAGCCCAGCCCGAGCTGGCCTGGAGGGTCAACATGGAGGGTCTCCGCAACGTTTTGGAGGTAGCCCGGCAGGCCCACTGCCAGGTTTTTGTGCCCAGTTCGATTGCGGCCTTTGGACCCAGTACACCCCATGACCCCACGCCCCAGGACACCATCCAGCGTCCCAATACGCTCTATGGCGTGACCAAGGTAGCGGGCGAGTTGCTCTGCGACTACTATGCCCAGCGTTTTGGGTTGGATGTGCGGGGTCTGCGCTATCCCGGTCTGATTTCCTACACTGCGCCTCCGGGTGGGGGCACCACTGACTACGCGGTGGAGATTTTCTATCAGGCCCTAAAGCACGGCCATTACACCAGCTTCCTGGGGCCGGATACCCGCTTACCCATGATGTATATGCCCGATGCAGTCCGGGCCACCCTCGAGCTGATGCAGGCCGAGCCGCAATGCCTGCGTCATCGCAATGCCTTCAACATCACGGCTTTTAGCTGCACTCCCGCCGAACTGGCCGCAGAAATCCAGAAACACCGGCCCGATTTCGAGATGCACTACGCGATAGACCCGGTTCGCCAGACCATAGCCGAATCGTGGCCATACAGCCTTGACGATAGTGCTGCCCGGGAAGAATGGGGTTGGAAGCCCCGGTTTGACCTGGCGGGCATGACGGCAGACATGCTGGAAAAACTGTCTGAACGCACCGGGTCGAAGGAGGCTTGAAATGCCCTTGACCCGTCTAAGCACTGTTTTGCGTCAGAGTGTGGAAGCACTCGAGCAAGAAGGGCGTCGCAAGGGGCATGAAGCGGTCGTGTTGGGGGTATTGTCGCCGGAAGGGATCAGGGGGCCGCGCTATCTGCTGGAAGGGTATGGAGCCAGGCCTTTTATTCGCATGAACTCCAACAGCTACCTGGGGCTTTCGCGACATGCGGCGCTCAAGAAGGCCGAGGAAGGTGCCATAGAACGCTTTGGGGTGGGGCCTGGAGCCGTGCGTTTCATCAGCGGCACCTATGCCCCCCATGTGGAACTGGAGCGTCGTCTGGCGGACTTCCACCAGCGCGAAGCTGGCATCATCTTCTCCTCGGCCTACGCCACTGTGTTGAGCGTGGTGGCGCCCCTGACTACAGACAAAACCGTGCTTATCAGCGACGAGCTCAACCACAACTGCATCATCAATGCGGCTCGTCTGGCCCGGCCTTTAGAGAAAGTGGTGTACAAGCACCTCGACCTGCCTGGGCTGGAACAGGCCTTGCAAAAAGCTGCTGCACTGGGCGCCCGGCGGGTCTTGATCCTGACCGATGGGGTGTTTAGTATGCGTGGCTCGCACGCGCCGCTGGCGGAAATTTCGCAGGTGGTGCAACAATACGACAGCCAGTTTGCTGAAAATGCCATTTTGATTGTAGATGACTCGCACGGGGTGGGAGCGTTCGGCCCCACGGGGCGAGGAACCGAAGAATATACCGCTGCCCATGCCGACATTTTGATCGGTACTCTGGGCAAAGCGTTTGGGGTGAACGGGGGTTATGGGGTGGGCTCGAGCGGACTAATCGCCTATTTACGTGAGTCTTCGCCGATGTACATCTACTCCAACCCCATCACCCCAGGCGAGGCCGCGGCCGCAGTAGCCTCGCTGGAACTGCTGGACCACCTCGAGGGTCAGCAGCGCCTCCGCCACCTTCACACCATGACCAGCCGCTTCCGCCAGGGCCTTCTATCGCTCGGCTATGAGTCTTTTCCCGGTGCACACCCGGTGGTGCCACTGGTGTTGCGCGATGGGGCTCTAACCAACCGCCTGGTGCAGTTTTTGCGAGAACGCGGGGTTCTCGCGACCGCGATTGTCTATCCAGTAGTCCCTCGAGGGGAAGACTCGATCCGTTTCCAGGTCTCCGCCGAACATACCCAGGCCGATGTGGATGAAGTGCTTGGGATCTTGCAGGAATTTAAGCCACATACCTGATAGATCGGTTCGAAAGATCACGGCAGGTTTTCTCATCTGCGCCCTATGGAGTCCAACCGCCCGCCGGGGCGAGTGCCCAACCGTTGTCCGAGCTTGACGCTCACAAACATTCGCAGGAAGCACTCGGAGCGGCAATGTTGAGTAGAAGCAGCGTCGAGATCAACCACCGAGCGGTATCTGACCCAGTCCGGGCATGCCAAAAACAGACAGAAAATGGCTGGGCGATACTTTGTTGGTTCTGATAGCCCTCTATCATAACTTCAACTATGGATCGGGTAGCGGTATTTATTGATGGCAGCAACCTTTATAAAGGCCTGGTTTCCACGCTTGGAACCGACTACCGGCTGGACTTTATCAATTTCGTCACGGCGCTTGCCGCGGGGCGTTCGCTGTTGCGGGCCTATTATTACAATGCCCCCCTGCCCAATGAAGACCCCGCTGCCAAAGCCCACCAGAGCTTTCTCAACTACCTGAAGCGGGTGCCCTATGTGATGGTGCGCCTGGGCCGTTTAGAGCGACGGGGTGATGGTTTTGTGGAAAAAGGAGTGGACATTCAAATCGCTATAGATATGCTCAAGCTGGCCTATGCCGATGCTTACGATGTTGCGGTTCTGGTCTCGGGCGATGGCGACTTTGCGGAGGTACTCAAGGTTATTCAAGACATGGGCAAACAAGCCGAAAACACAACCTTCCAGGTGCTGTCGTCGTATCGTTTGGCCCAGCAAGCCGACAAATACTACCCGCTGGACGAGCTTCCCTGGGATCGGCTGCGGGCCCGGAGCTTTGAACCCGAAGCATTCCCGCTTCAGGATTAAGTGCCTCCACGGTATGTTTGCCGCTGTGCCTGGCCGGCCTGCGGTTGGGTACTGCGCCCGTGAGCGTGCGGCTTTGCTGGCTGACTTCACGGGTTTGATCCACTCAACAGGGCGGTTGCTGTAGCAGGCGCACCCCTTCAGGGAACCTGGGGCGGCTCGCGCATTGCAGGGGGCGGAATCCATACCTGAACCGCCCTACACCCCGCAAAGCACGCTCGAAAGACGTTTGTGACCCTACCGCAGTTTCCAGACCGCGATCACGCTGGGATCAACCGGGGAAATCAGGTGGGGCTCCTCGAGGTGGGCGGCCTCGCCTTTACGCATATGCAGATAGCTTTTGTCGGGCAGGTCAATCACCACCTCACCCTCGAGCAAAACATACATACGCGCCTCATCAACCTGCTCGGGCTGGGTCAGCAGGTACGAGCGAAACCCCTCAATGCCGGGGAACCGGGCTTCTCCCAGGCGTTTGGCAAGCCGCACCAGGTGGAGTTTCATACGGGGTCGGGTGTTGAAGTTCAGGGAGCAGCGCGCCTCAGGCCCCAACCGCTTCCTTGCGGGCTTTACCATACTCCATGCGCAGCTTGAACATGGCCTGGCGGAAGAGCTTGAGGGTATCGTCCTCAGATTTGCTTATGGCTTTGGCAGTCTCGGCCACGGCCTTTTGTTGCCCTTGACAGCGGCGGGCTATGTCGGCTTGTTCTGCAGTCAGACCGGCCTGACCAATCAGGCGCTCGAGGTCGGCCCAGGTTGCGCCAGGTTCGCGGGGTTTCGGTTTTGTTGCTTTGCCCCTGGCTCTGGCCTTTACCTTAGATTCCTGGCCCCCGCCAGGGGGTGCGCGTAGCGCATACTCGCTGTGCGAGTAACCTATGGCTGCTTTGCTTTTCCCATATTCCATGCGTAGCTTGAACATGGCCTGGCGGAAAAGCTTCAGCACCGATTCTTCAGGCTGGTTGAGCTGCTTGGCTACCACAGCAACTGCTTTCTGCTGTCCCTGGGTGCGCCGCGCTACCTCGGTCTGGTTGTCGGTCAGGCTCACTTGTGCGATCAAGGGCTCGAGGTCGGCCCAGGTAGCCGATGGTTCGGCGGGTTTTCCCCCGTTCTTGCCCCTGGCTTTTGTCCTGTCTTTTAACCCGCGCCCAGCTCGACGCTCGTTCAGAGCTTGCAGATCGGGGCCGCCATAGCGCACGCAACCGGGGTTGGAGCAGGCTCGCCTGCCCGAGCGACCCTTAGCCATCTCGTTCCAGCCGCAAACAGCGCACTTGTCCGGTACCAGCGGATCGAATACCAGGAAGTCACAGGTCTGGTTGTTGCAGCGGAAATACGGCTTGCCGCGCTTGCTGGTTTTTTGCACCACCTCACCCGCATGGCATTTGGGACACTCGATACCGGTGGAGGGGGCTTCGTCGCGGGTATAGGTACACTCGGGGTAACGGTTGCAGCTTATGAAGGTTCCATAGCGCCCGTGGCGACGCACCAGCTGACCCTGGCTGCACTGCGGGCAGGTCTCGCCAATCAATTCGGGCGCCTTCTTGATTTCCAGGCGCTCGGTGTGCTTGCACTCGGGGTAGCCGGTGCAGCCCAGGAACTGGCCAAACCTCGAGACCCTGAGCTCCATAGGGCGTCCACAGACCGGGCAGAGCTTTTGCGGAACTTTGGCATAGTCCTTGAGGAAGGGCTCGTAAAACTCGCGCACCACTTTGGGCCATGGGGCCTTGCCCGCCTCGATATCGTCGAGCCGGGTCTCGAGCTGGGCGGTAAAGTCATAGGCCACCACGTCGGGAAAACTCTGCACCAGATAACCCGTCACCTCGCGCCCCAGCGGTGTGGGCCTGAGCGATTTGCCCGAGCGCTCGAGGTAGCTGCGGCGTTCCAGGGTATCAATGGTGGGTGCATAGGTCGAGGGCCGCCCGATGCCCATCTCTTCCAGCATCTTGACCAGGCTGGCATCGGTATAGCGCGGGGGTGGCTCGGTAAAGTGCTGCTCGGGCTTTAGTCCCAGCAGTGCGGCGGGGGCGTTTTCACGCAAGGGCGGGAGCAGGTTCTCGGCATCGTCGCCCTCCTCACGCCCATACACCCGCAAAAACCCATCAAATTTGAGCACCGACCCCACCGCCCGGAAGACCAGTGCTCCGCCGGCGACACTCACCGTGGTCTGGTCGAAGACGGCGGGGGTCATCTGCGAGGCCACAAAGCGTTGCCAGATGAGCTGGTAGAGTCTGAACTCCTCGTCTCCCAGGTGCTTCTTGATCGAATCGGGGGTACGGGGG
>NZ_CALMCQ010000272.1 GCF_937863175.1 uncultured Meiothermus sp.
GGGGTATTTTCCAGGTCTTGGTCGGATACCGGAATTTTCAGGAAGTCGCGGGCCTCGCGCAGGTCTTCCAGGGTGAGCTTCTTGACCTGGTGGGCCACATTCTTGGCCTGGGCCTGGGGGCCGAGCGCGTAGCCCTTGATGCTGCGGGCGATAATGACGGTGGGTGAGCCTTTGTGCTCCGCAGCAGCTTTATAGGCCGCGTAGATTTTGGCCTGGTCGTGCCCACCCCTCGAGCGCGTCAGCCGGTCTAAGTCCTGATCCGAAAAGCCCTCGATCAGTTGTTGCAGAGCGGGGGTGTCGAAGAACCTCTCGCGCAGTTCCTTGCCCCCATAGGCGGCATAACGCTGGCTCTCGCCGTCCACCAGCCGCTCCATGCGCTCGAGCAGGACACCCTCGCTGTCTCGGGCAAAAAGTTCGTCCCAGGCGCCGCCCCAGACCACCTTGATCACATTCCAGCCGTTGCCTCGGTAGATGCTCTCGAGCTCCTGGATCACCTTGGAGTTGCCGCGCACCGGCCCGTCCAGGCGCTGCAAATTGGCGTTGATGACAAAAATCAGATTGTCCAGCTCCTCGTAGGCCGCCACCCGCAGACCGCCCAGGGTCTCGACCTCGTCCTGCTCACCGTCGCCCAGGAAGGCCCAGACCTTGGCGTCCGACCGAGGCTTGAGGCCCCGGTCTTCCAGGTAGCGCATGAAGCGGGCCTGATAAATTGCCTGCAACGGCCCCAGCCCCATCGAGACGGTAGGGAACTCCCAGTAGTCGGGCATCAGCCAGGGGTGGGGGTAGCTGGAAAGCCCCCGGCCCGGCCCGTCTAATAGCTCGCGCCGGAACTTGCCCAGATCGTCGGTGTTGAAGCGCCCCTCCAGAAACGAGCGGGCATAGACCCCCGGCGACATGTGGCCCTGGTAGAAGACCTTGTCGTGGTCGGGGGTCTCCTGTCCGCGGAAGAAGTGGTTGAAGCCCATCTCCATCAGCTCGGCGATGCTGGCATAGGTGGAGATGTGGCCGCCCACCCCGTCAGCCTTTTTGTTGGCCTGCTGCACGATGGCGATGGTGTTCCAGCGCAGGATGCTGGCGATGCGCTGTTCCATCTCCATGTCGCCCGGATAGGGCGGCTGGTTTTCCAGGGAGATGCTATTGACGTAAGGGGTATTGACCTTGTCGTGGATCACCACCCCGTAGCGGTAGGCGTGGTTCTCGAGCATCTCCATTATCTGCGCCACCCGGTCGCGCCCGGCGGTGCGCAGGATATACTCGAGGCTCTCCAGCCACTCCTTGTTTTCCAGGTCTTCCAGCCTTACCTGTTGTTCGGCAGATAGCCCTGCGCGGGCAGCGATCAGTTCGCGATCTTCAACCATTCGAGGCTCCTTTGACAGGCCGATAGCTGATAGCGGATAGCCCATAGCCCTTTGATTCCAGGCATCGGGCCTTCAGCGTTCGACGGATTTCCTTTGTCATCAGCCTTACATTACAGCAGATTTTTTGCAGGCAAAACGTAAGGAAGTGCTTTTTTTACAGTGTATAAAAAACTTTTATCAAATGGCAAAATGGCGAGGCAAAAAACTGTGTCAGATGGAATTGGTGGAGTTTTTCAAAGGTTCGAGGCGAAAAGCAGGCCGAGGTGAAGGTCTCGTCCCGCTGACACAAAAGACATACGCATAGATAGTACGTTCTCCCACCGCTAATAGCGGAGGTTGACTATTGCACTTCATTCAGTTGTTTGTAGGCTCAATACCAGCGATCTGCGCTAACCAAAATCTACTTTCTGCCAGGCTCGTCCAGGCGGTAAACCCAGTAGTCGGGGTGACGGCTTTCGTGGGCCACCCCAACAAACTTGCGGGCCAGTTCGGGTGAAACCGAGCGGTAGTATTCCGAGGCGTATAAGAACTCGAACCGTGCCTCAGCATGAAAAATCTCATCCAGGTCTGGAGAGGGCATCGCGTTTGATCTCTTCCCAGGTATAGCCTTTGGCTTTACCGCTGCGCAGTTCTTCGGCGCGACGCACCGCAACATCTGTCCACAGGCGGTCGTGCTCTTCGGGGCTGAGGGATTCGAGACTCAAGAGCAATAGCTGGGCCAAATCGGCCCGGTCTTTCAAATCCAGCTTTAGGGCTTGCTCGAGAACTTGCTCCTTGCTCATGGGTTTATTGTAGCTCGAGGGCTTGGGTGGGGTCTCGAGAGCCCCGAGGCCAGTTGGATGAGGTCGGCCAGGCGCACCTTGGCGTGAACCTGGTAGGTCTCGCCCACCGCCTGCCGCAGCACCCCGTAAAACGAGCGCTCGGCAGGGCTGAGCAGGGCGTTCTTTTTAACGTAGGCCACTGGGGATTTGGGGCTGGCCTCGGTGCGCCCGCCACTGGTGCCGCGCGGGTACTGCAACCAGACCATCAGTCCAACTAGAACCACAAGAACTAAAAACAGCATCTCCATACACCCAACTTCGGAGCTTTAGAAGTGGGTAAGATGCGGTTTTTGACCGGAACCACAGGTCAAATCGTGTTCAGTCTTAATCTACATGTATATTAAGTTTTACAAATATCAACATATATGCTAAACTAGCCTTGTGGCGGGCTTGCCTCCATTCAACGCCCTCGGTCTGTTGCCACCTGGAGATTACCCGCTGACTTTTCCCGAATTGCGCCAGTCACATCTTGTGTTAGGGAATGGCGGTAGCTGGGACGTGGCTTGGCGGTTGTACCTGGTTCATCAGTGCGAGGTCATGGTTCGGCAGCTATGGGAGGTAGGCATACTCGAGGTTTTCCTGGACGGGTCGTTTGTTGAGGACAAGGATCACCCCAACGACATTGACGGATACTTTGTCTGTGACGCTTCCTATTTCGCTTCGGGTGATCTCGAGCGCTACCTTAATTTCCTCGACCCATACAAGATCTGGACCTGGGACAGCCGCACCCGTCGCCCGTACCAGGGCTATCTCAAAAAGCAACTGCCGATGTGGCATCAGTATCGAGTAGAGCTGTATCCGCATTTCGGGCAGTCGTCGGGCATCCGGGACGTACACGGACACGAGCTGCAATTTCCCTCGGCGTTCAGGCAACAGCGGGGCAGCGGGCAGCCCAAAGGAATTATCCAGATCGTGGAGGTGAGCCAGGTATGATCCGAACCGAAAACGAGTATCGAAAGGCGCTCGAGCAACTCAAAAACGACGCCGAGTACCTACACCGCCAGCGCGAACACCTGCGCAGCATCGGCCTCAAGGGAGACCAGCTCGAGCGGGCCATGCAACCCGCGCTCTCGTTCCACGCGCAGTTGAGCGAGGAGGTTGCCATCTACGAGCAGATGCGCCGGGGCGAACTGGGAACCCTCTCCGACCTGACGCAAATTGGGCGGTGGCTGGTCGGGGTGCGAATTGCCAAAGGGCTGACCCAGCGCGAACTGGCCGAGCGGCTGGGGGTGTCGGAGGCGCAGGTCTCGCGCGACGAGCGCAACGAGTACCACGGCATAACGGTGGAACGAGCCCAGATGATTTTGCAGAAGATGGGGGTGGAGTTGCGCTTGGAGGCGGAGGTGATGGGATAGCTTTGGGATAGCCTTCGTGCCCAAGACCAAAGGGTCACGGCTGGGGTGAAAAAGTAGGCCCGGAGACTATGCGCCCCTACCCCGCCACCCCGTCCCCGATGGGCACGACCGCCCTGCACTCCGGGTAGCGGCTACAGGCCCAGAACAGCTTGCCTCCGTGCTCGCCTCGGCTCGGCGGGCGCTATAGCTTTGGGGTGCTGCGCTGCGTGCTGGCCGGGAGCTTGGCAGACTAGGGCAGCAGCGTAGCCGCTTCGTCTGGGAAGGCTGCGGGGCCACCTCTGCCCCTATTCCACCGTCCACTTTTTCGGCATCACTATAACTAGCGGATAGCGCACCCGAGCCTGGTCGCAATCAAGCCACTGGACATTGGGACATGTAAAAAACCGGTTGCTTGGTTTCTCCCCCTTGATGGAGGAGGTTAGGCGGGGGTGCGACTCGAAGGCGCAATCTGGTTTATTACCGCGTCTCCTAAATGAATGTACCCGCTTCTGCATCACCGAGTACGGGTTGTCGGTGGTCGAGACCCCCTTCTCTACCCGTTCTCGCAGGGGAAGGAGTCAACCAACTTTCATCCATGGCGCCGGACAGTGGTAAGTCTACATGCAGTAGCAGCCTTTAGCCTTTAGCTTTAGGCTTTCAAGCCTTTCCTTATGGCCCCAGCTTGCGCTTGAGGTACAACAGCAAATCTTCCAGCGCCGTACGCAGAGCCCTCTGCTCGCGCAGGATGGCCTCGATGCGGTCTTCGGGGGTGGCCAGGGTCAGGGTTTTAAAGATCATGTTGGTGTTGCCGCAGCGGGGGCAGGGCACCGTGGGGGGGGAGCTGGT
>NZ_CALMCQ010000273.1 GCF_937863175.1 uncultured Meiothermus sp.
CCGGCTTCTGAGATTCCGGGTACTTGCCCGGATCTCCAAACGATTCAGGCTCATCTCAAAAAATGCATAATTTATCAGGGCTTCTACCCCACGGGTGATCAGCCCGTTCCCCTGGAAGGTCGCACCCAGCCAGTAGCCAATCTCGGCAGTACGGTGTAAAGGCTTGATGTCGAACAAGGTCAGGGATCCGACCAGTTTTTTTCGATACCAGACCGTCAGGGGCAGTTGTTCCCCTCGAGCCAGGCCCTCGAGCGCACCCTGGATAAAGTTTTTGGTGTCGTCCAGGGTGGTGTTGCCATCCACCCAGGGCAACCAGCGGCGCAGATGCTTGCGGTTGGCGTCGGTGAGGGCGAACAATGCCTCGGCATGGTGGGCCTGCAGCAGTCGCAGTTCGCTGTCTTCGTCCAGTCGGTGGGCAAACATCTACACGTCCACCTTCCACTTAGGGCCTTCGCGGGTATCCTCTACCGAGACGCCCAGCTCGGTCAGGCGGTCGCGGATGTGGTCGGAGATGGCGAAGTTGCGGTTACGGCGAGCCTCCTCGCGCACGTCCAGCAGCAGTTTGACCAGACCTTCCAGCAAGGCTGGGCCCAACTGGTTTTCCCGCACCCGAACCGGAAACAACCCCAGCACCCCCTCACCCAGTTCAGCAAATACCTTTTCGGCCCTGACCAGGCTTTCCCGGCCAGGCCGCTCGGCCAGGGCTTTGTTCAGCGCGGTGACAAAGTTAAAAAAGGCTGCGATGGCCTGAGGGGTATTCAAATCGTCGTCCAGGGCTTCAGCAAACTCGCGCTCGAGCACCTCTATGGCACCCTCGAGTCCGGGGTGCTTACCCCCGGGAGCGGTGGGTATGAGCCGGTGTACCTCGCGGTAGGCATTCAGCAGGCGCAGATACCCGTTCTGGGCAGCTTCCAAACCTTCGCTGGTAAAGTCCAGCACACTCCGGTAGTGGCTGTTCAGCAGGTAGAACCGAATAAACATCGGCTCGTGCCGGGCCCGTAGCTCGGCCAGCGAGACCAGGTTGCCGGTGCTCTTGGCCATCTTCTGCCCGTTCAGCAGCACGTGGTAGTGGTGGATCCAGTAGCGGGCAAAGGGGTGTCCGGCGGCCTCGGCCTGGGCAATTTCGGCTTCGTGGTGGGGGAATTGCAGATCCACGCCCCCCGCGTGAATATCAAAGCCATCGCCCAGATACTTGAGGCTCATGGCCGAGCATTCGATGTGCCAGCCTGGAAAACCCGCCCCCCAGGGGGAGTTCCAGCGCATGATGTGCTCGGGTTCGGCTTTTTTCCACAGGGCAAAGTCGCGGGGGTCTTCTTTCTCTTCGCGCACCTCGACCCGCGCCCCTGCTTCCTGGTCTTCGATATCGCGGTTGGAGAGTTTACCAAACGGGGGCCAGCTTCTGACCCGGAAGTAGACCGAACCGTTGGCTTCGTAGGCATGTCCTCGCTGGATCAGGGTCTCGGCCAGTTCGATCTGCTCGGGAATGTGCCCCGCCGCCCTGGGGGTAATATCAGGGCGCAGGATATTGAGGGCCAGCAGCTCGTCGAAGAAGCTCCACATGTATTTTTCGGCCACCTCCATGGGTTCTAAGCGCTCGAGCCTGGCCCGGCGCAGGATCTTGTCCTCGCCCTCGTCGGCATCGTCGGTCAGGTGGCCCACATCGGTAATGTTGGAGACAAAGCGCACCCGGTAGCCCCGGTAGCGCAGCCAGCGCCGCAGCACGTCGTAGACGATGGGGCCACGGGCGTGTCCCAGGTGGGGGTCGGAGTAAACCGTGGGGCCGCAGACATAGATGCCCACATAGCCCGGCGTGGCCGGAACGAAGGCCTGTTTGGCTCTGGCCAGGGTGTTATAGATTTGAAGAGACATGGGGGTGCTCCATTCTTGGAGAGGGGCCGGGGTGGTTGGCCCAGCGCTGGACGACTGGCCTGCAATAAGACGGTGGGCTATGAAAAAAGCCGGGATGGTGGCCCCAGGCACACCATAACCCCGGCAGGACTGCGCCCTTAACATCGCAGAGCAAACATCATATCCACAAGTATAGCACTTCAGGCTGCCATAGAGCGTTCCTTGAGTCCGCGCAACAGGTCGTCAATGTTTTCCTGCATCAGCTTTTTGACCAGCTTTTGCAACAGGCCGCCAAAGATGGGGATATTGAGTTCGTACTCGAGCTTCAGCACCGCTCTGGTTCCCTCACCTTCGGGCAGAAAGGTCCAGGAACCCCGGTAGAGGTCAAAATCGCCCTCCTTGCTATCGAACTCGTTGCGGTACTCGGCATCAAACCACTGTTCATCCTCGATCCAGTGGACTTTTTTGCCCATCGCAACCGCCACGAACCGGGTGCGCGTGGTGGTTCCGTGGTCCTCGAGAACCTCGAGGGTCTCGACATCTTTCAAATAGGGCTTGAGGCCTGCCAGGTCGCGGGCGGCGGCGTAGACTTCTCTGGGGGTTTTGGGAATATAAAGCTCGGACATGACTTCTGGCATAGCCCTAGTCTACAGGAGCTGGTAGGGGCTTGAGAGCCAGCGGCTATGCCCTCTTTTGCTCCCAAATTGGGTAGGCTGGTGAGCATGTCAGCCCGTTTTGCAGAAAAGCTGCGAAGGTTTGCCGAGGTCGCGGTTAGAGTAGGGGTTGGACTCCAGCCAGGCCAGAAGCTGTATGTGAACGCGAATATAGAGGCTTTGCCGCTAACCCGCATGGTGGTGGAAGAAGCCTACAAGGCTGGCTCGAGGCTGGTGGTAACCCAGCTCTACGACGAGCAGCTCACCCTGGCGCGTTATCGTCATGCTCCACGGGATTCTTTTCAGGAGTATGCGGCTTTTCTGGTAGACGCCAGACTAAAGGCGTTGGATGAGGGCTACGCCTGGCTGAGCATCGTATCCGACGACCCGGAGATCCTCCGGGGGCAAGACCCCGAACTGATTCGTCTGGCCTCGCAGACTGCGGCCAGGTTCAGCAAGCCCTTCTCGGATCGGATTAGCGGATTTGCCACCAACTGGTGCATCATCGGAGCGGCCTCGCTGCGCTGGGCTGCACTGGTTTTTCCTGGGGAGCCGCCAGAGCAACAGGTAGAGCGGCTGTGGGAGGCTATTTTTGCGGTCAGCCGGGTAGATCAGGCCGACCCGGTGGCGGCCTGGATGGTTCACACCGAAAACCTCGAGCGTCGCGTCCAGCAGCTTAATGCCAGGCGCTACGCGGCCTTGCGCTTCCGGGGGCCAGACACCGACCTGCGCGTAGGGCTGGCCGAGGGGCACCTGTGGGCTGGAGGAGCGGGGCGGGCGCAGAACGGGGCACGGTGCGTACCCAACATGCCCACCGAAGAGGTTTTTACCACCCCCCACCGCGAGCGGGTGGAGGGCTGGGTTCGGAGCACCAAGCCCCTGAGCCTGCATGGGAATTTGCTCGAGGGTATCCGGGTTCGCTTTGAACAAGGCCAGGTGGTCGAGGCCCATGCCGACCAGGGCCAGGAGATTTTGCAGCACCTGCTGGATACCGACGAGGGAGCCCGGCGGCTGGGCGAGGTGGCGCTGGTGCCCCATAGCTCTCCCATCTCCAGCAGCGGACTGCTGTTCTACGAAACCCTCTACGACGAGAACGCCGCCAGCCATATTGCCCTGGGAGCCAGCTACGACGAGTGCCTGCAAGGAGGCCACGACCTGACCCTCGAGCAAAAACGGGCAGCAGGGGCCAACGATAGCCTGATTCACATAGACTGGATGATCGGCTCCGAATATATGGACGTGGACGGCATCACCCCGACCGGCCTGGCCGAACCCCTGATGCGAAAGGGGGAGTGGGTGGACTGAGGCCACCCGCCAAAGGCTAATCACCCATAGCCAGTTGCTTCCCAACGGATGGCTCTCGAGGTTCGGCTGCGGGTATGGGTGGTGATATAAACTTGTGGCAGAGCGGAGGAATTGTATGAGCTGCCATCAGGCGCACCCGGGTACTTTTGAGTTTCACGTTTCCGCTAGTGCACGCGACTTTTACCAGTTCGACCTCTCGCTGTTTTCGCTTCGGGGCAGTGTCATTTTTGCCAACTTCCAGGCCGCCCGCCAGTTTGCCGAGGCCATGAACGCCCGGCGCGACCTGGTGCGCAACCCGGAGCAGGCGGTCAGTGCCAGCCAGATCAATGCCCTGGGTCTAATTGACGAGATCCTGCACTATGTGGTGCAGCAGTACCAGGAGCAGCATCCTGGGGTCATGCGACAAGCCCTGTCCACCCTGGCATCGAGCCTTGGCCAGGACGAACTGGAAAAAACCCTGCGTTCGTTTGCTACCGAGTTCCCTCCGATCCGGGTCTACCGGCGCGAGATCACCCTGGAAGACTACCTGTCCGACGAGGCCGAGGGCCGCTCCAGCCGCGAGATTCTACTCGAAGAGCTGCTGCTGCTGTGGATGGCCAACGCCAACCCGGCTTTCGCCCCACTCGGCGAGTTGTTCGATGATGGCAACCTCGAGCGCACCACCCTCTACCTGCCCATTATCCAGAGGCTGGAGACCTTTTTTGAGGCCCAGCCGGTCTTTGGCGAGACCGGCCTGAGCCTCTTCAAAACCCTGCGGCTACCGGCTTTGCAACACCCCGACTCCCTGGAGGCCCAGCTCGAGTTCTTGCTCAGGCGGTTTGGGGGAACCCTGGGACGCTTCTATTACCGGATGCTTATCAGCCTGGATGTGATCCGCGAACAGGGGCGCTCGTTTGCCGTACCCATCCACTTCGACCAGCCCGGGGGTGGGGGTGGCGAAAGCGGGTTGCTGGACCTCCGGCGGCTGGTACTGGAGCCCGAACCCGAAGCCTTCAGCGCCGACCTGGACTGGATGCCGCGCTGCGTCCTGATCGCCAAGAACGCTTTCGTCTGGCTGGATCAGCTCTCCAAAAAGTACCGCCGCGAGATCACCACCCTCGACCGCATTCCCGAGGAAGAGCTCGACATCCTGCAAAGCTGGGGTGTGACCGGCTTATGGCTGATTGGGCTGTGGGAGCGCAGTAAAGCCTCAAAGCGGATCAAGCAGATGATGGGCAACCCCGAGGCGGTGGCCTCGGCCTATTCGCTCTACGACTATGTAATTGCCCAGGATCTCGGGGGCGAGGCCGCCGTAGACATACTGCGGCAAAAAGCTGCCCGGCGTGGGATTCGTCTGGCCTCGGACATGGTGCCCAACCATGTGGGGATTGATGGGCGCTGGGTAATTGAGCACCCCGACTGGTTCATCAGCCTGCCCTACCCACCCTACCCCAACTACACCTTTGGGGGGCTGGATCTGTCCAGCGACGAGCGGGTGGGCATTTTCCTGGAAGACCACTACTACGACAAATCCGACGCTGCCGTGGTCTTCAAGCGGCTGGATCGCTGGACGGGTGAGGTACGCTACATCTACCACGGCAACGACGGAACCGCCATGCCCTGGAACGACACCGCCCAGCTCAACTACCTCAACCCCGAGGTGCGCGAGGCAGCCATCCAGACCATCCTGCACGTAGCCCGACAGTTCCCTATCATCCGCTTTGATGCCGCCATGACCCTGGCCCGGCGGCATATCCAGCGCCTGTGGTTTCCCGAGCCAGGCGGTTCGCCCTGGGGC
>NZ_CALMCQ010000274.1 GCF_937863175.1 uncultured Meiothermus sp.
GCCCGGTGGCAGATAACCCAGGGTTTCGCCCAGTAGGTAGCCCTGGATTAACCCCAGGAAGAACACAAACCCAGCGGCAAAAACCCCGGTGAGTGCGCCCACGAAAGCGCTGTAGAGAATAAGAGCGCCGATCTGCATACCAATACCCGGCGCCCAGGAGCACCGACTACCAGGATTGTACCTGGGAAATGGGAGTGCCGCGCGTGATACGAGGTAATTCCAGGCCCAACACCCGGTAGCCGTTGCGGGTAGCGGCCCGCACCAGAACCCTGGGGTCTACCCGTTCCCACAAGAAAAGCGCTTCCTTCCGCACGTCCAGGTCGGGACTGCTGCCCCTCGAGTCGGTTCCCAGCGCCACCTCGAGCCGGTGCTTGAGGTACAAGTCCCAGGGCAACAAACCGCAGGCCAACCCCTCGTTGCTGCGTGGACACGAGACCACCTGGGTGCCCGACTGGGCCAGCATCTGTACTTCCTCTTCATCCACCTGCACCCCATGCACCAGGGTCAGGTGCGGCCCCAGTACGCCCAGCTCGGCCAGGTAGCGTACAGGGGTGGTGGCGGGCAGATGCTGGTAGCTGGGAAACCCGTACTGTAGTGGTATATCCCGCAACGGGCCCGTACTTTGGGTCATCAGCTCGGTTTCTTCGGGGCTTTCGGCCACGTGCATTTGCAGAGGGAAGCCCTCGAGCCGGGCAATCTCCACCAGTTTTTGGAGCAGCGGCGGGCTCACATTGTAGGGCGTATGGGGCGAGATACCCACCCTGACCGGACTGTCTCGGTTACGCCAATCGGACAACAGCTCCACAACCCTTCTCGCAACCAGCTCGGCGTGGTCGGGGTTGCGGTTGATGACTTCCAGGTAAGCCACGCCCGGAAGCGGGCTCTTTTCTATCAGCCACTCCACAGTCTCGGGCTTGTACACAATGTCCCCAAAACCACCCACCCCCAGCGCCCGTAGCTCGCTCAAGCCCTGTTCCGCCGCCTCCACGGTGCGCTTAGGGCCGTGGCCAATTACGTGCCGGATGAAGTTGGTGTAGCCCCCTCGAAAATAGGGAACGGAGGACAAATCCAGATGGGTATGGGCGTTCACCACGGGTGGCGTGAGGGCCTTGCCTTTGTGAACCAGGGGCACATCCGGGTAGCGTAGCTGCAACTCGGCCAGACCAGCAACTGCGGCCACGTGCTCGCCCACCACCACCAGGCCGCCTCTCAACATGGGCGTGCCGATGCCGGCGTATACAACCTCGGCCGTCCAGATTTCGGGGGTGAGATTCAGGTTTTCCTCCAACTGGGCCTGGGCTCAGAAACCTCTGACAGGGGAGATGCAACCTGCAGCTAGACCCCCAGTCGCTCCAGAACATACCGGTTCGGGCCGCGCACGAAGTCTACCGCGTGGTAGCCCTGGGCGAAGTAATGCTCAAACAGTGCGCGGCAGTGCACCCGCCACTCGTTGGCCAGGTTTGTGTCGGCCTGCAAAATCTGGCCCCAGTCCTCGGGGATTTGTACCAGGATTTGCCTTTCTGATAAACCCAGGTCGAGCTTAATCGGGGCCTGGTTCTCGAGGTGATTGGCCTGTGGAAGACCCTCCACCGCTACTACAGGCGGGGGTGCATAAATGCGGCTGAAGACCCGCTGGGAGCGCAAATCCCAGGTAGCATAGGCCCGGTCTGAGGGCGAACCGGCATTGATGCCGCTCATAACTCCATAGCAGTTGGGGATGTAGCGGTTGAAGGTTGCGCCCAGTTTACGGAGGTTGAAATGGGCATTGAGTCCGCGCAGCGGATCAAAGGTCCAGACCACCCGCTCATAACCCCTGCTCAAGGCCCAGTCGCGCTGGTAATGCTTAAGTGCCAGTCCAATGCGGCTGCTCTGATACCCCGGTAGCACCCCAGCCATGTGCGAATGGTGTTCGGTGGGACGGTTGGTGGGGAAGCCAAAAACGAAGCCCACCAGTGGCGGCCCTCCCGCCCCCCTTTCTCCCTGTTGGGAGAGAGAGGTGGCTGAGGATTCGTCCAGATAGGCCCCGGCCAGCAAAGCCCCCTCGTGTACCAGGGCCATCAGGGTTCCGCTGCGGATGGTCTCGCTGGGGTCGTTCCAGATGGCTTGCTCGAGCTGGGGAATCTCGGCGATCTCCTGAGGCTCGTGCAGTTCGCGAATCACAATGTTCATAGGGCTATCGTCAACAGTCCATAGTCAACCGTCAATAGCCTTTCGACCTTCGGGGATGGTTCTTCAATCCCGGAATTTCATATTACTGACCACCCGCCGACACATACGCCGATTTCTCGGTCAAGCTCTGAATAAAGTCGCGCTTGAGCGTCACGCCCAGGCCCGGTTTCTGGGGAACGGGCATCATACCCCCCGTGGACTCCAGGGGCTCTTCGATGATGTCTTCGTTCCAGTAGCGGCTGGCGCTGCTGGTATCGCCGGGCTTGATAAACATGGGAAGGCTGGCGACATGGATGTTGGCCGCACGGCCAATACCGGCTTCCAGCATGCCCCCCATCCAGACGGGCAGCCCGTAACTCTGGGTGATGTCGTGGATCTTGCGGCTGGCCAGAATGCCGCCCACCCGTCCGGGCTTGAGGTTAATCACCCGCCCGGCGCCGATTTCCAGGGCCTTGCGGGTGTCTTCGGGCGAGGTGATGGACTCGTCCAGGCAGATGGAGGTGGAGATGGCGGCCTGTAACCGGGCATGATCCACGATGTCGTCGAAGGCCAGGGGTTGTTCGATATAGTCCAGTCCAGCGGCATCGAGGGCCTTGAAGGTGGAGATGTGGTTAAGGCTATAGGCCGAATTAGCATCCACGGTGAGGTTGGCCTCGGGATAGGCTTCGCGCACGGCCAGGGCCAGCTTTACATCCCAACCGGGTTTTATCTTCAGCTTGATGCGCTTATAACCATCGGCCAGCCCCCTGCCCACCTTCTCCAGCGTGGCTTCGATACTGGGCTCGATGCCCAGGCTGATCCCCACCGGAATCTCGGTATGCACCCCGCCCAGTACCTTCCAGATGGGCTGGCTCAGGCTCTTGCACCAGATGTCCCAGAAGGCCATCTCGAGCGCGGCCCGAGTCATCTTGTTGCCCCGGAACCCCGCAATTTCGGCCCACAACTGCTCGGGGTTGGCGAAGTCCCTGCCCAGAATTTTAGGAAGCAGCAGTTCTTCCAGGAGCGCCCAGGCGCCCGGCAGGGTCTCCTCGCGGTAGTGCGGGGTGTACTCCATCACGGTCTCGGCGTAGCCCTCCAGGCCCTCGCCATAGAGCGTCACCACGATTAAGTGGCGCATGGTCTGCACCCCAAAGGAGGTCTCGAAGCGAAACTTGAGCGGGAGCGAGATCAGACGGAGTTCGGCTGCTTCAATTTTCATGGGAGTATGCTAACTCCGTTGCTGCCAAAACCCAATTTGAGGATGAATTTCACGAACAGTTTTATCGTGAAATAATACACAAAGGCAGGGTGAAAAAGCGAGAGCCTCCACTGGATCTCTTCCCAGGGTGAGCCTGGCTTCCTCTTCGCCAGGAGCGAACATCGGGGGAAAACAGGTTTGCTCCAAACGGAGTTGAGGGTCAAACCCAGCTCATGACCATCGAGGAGCCCCTCCGCACCGAGCCGGAGGGGAGGGACAGCACCCTGGGCAACTTAGTGCGTTGGCGGGTAGGGCACTCACCGTCGCAGTCCGCCGCCGCGGGCGCCAAGGGGAGCAGTGGGGGGTTTTGGATCGCGTCCAGGATGAAGAAACCCGGCTATCCTGTCCGGAAGGAAGCCCGGGCTCGAGCAGATCTACCGAGGAGTTTGGTAGCTCAGGGGGTAGGCTCGGGGCGTACTGCTACCAGGAACTTGTGGGGCTGGTACGCCCCGTACCCGGAGGCTCGAGCCGCTCCTTGCCAAAATAGGGCCGGACAGCCTCTGGCACATTTACCGTACCGTCTTCGTTCTGGTGGTTTTCTAAGAGCATCACCAGGATGCGGGGAGTGGCCAGGGCGGTGTTGTTGAGGGTGTAGGCGTAGCGCACTTTGCCCTGCTCGTCACGGTAGCGCAGATTGGCGCGGCGGGCCTGCCAGTCCAGCAGGGCCGAGCAGGAGTGGGTTTCGCGGTAACGGTTTTCGCTGGGAACCCAGGTTTCCAGGTCTACCTGACGGTATTTGCCCAGGCCCATGTCGCCGGTGGACACCTCCAACACCCGGTAGGGCAGCTTTAGGGCCTGCAAGATGCCCTCGGAAATATTCAGCATGGCGTCGAACCACCTTTTCGACTCTTCCAGCTCGGCCTTGCACAGTACATACTGCTCGACCTTGTTGAACTGGTGTACGCGCATCAGGCCGCGCACGTCCTTGCCCGCCGAGCCTGCCTCGCTGCGGAAGCAGGGCGAGAGGGCGCAGTAGGTTTTGGCCAGCTCACCTTCGTGCAGAATTTCTCCGGCGTGCAGGTAGTTGAGCAGTACCTCGGCGGTGCCAGCCAGGAAGGCATCCTCACCGTCCACTGCATACACCTGGTCGCGGGCGACAGGGAACTGGCCGTGTCCATAGAGCACTTCTTCCTTGGTCAGGCTGGGAACGCTCAGGGGCGTGAAGCCAGCTTTAACCATCTGGTCGAGGGCAAAGCGCAGGAGGGCTTGCTCGTAGACCATCAGGTCGCCCCGGAGGATATAGGAGCGCGAACCCGAGACCCTGGCGGCGCGCTCGAAATCGCCCCAGCCGTTTTTTTCGATGAGTGCAAGGTGGTCGAGCGGCTCAAAAAGGAACGTACGGGGGCTACCATGGACTCGAGTCTCCACGTTGAAAGAGTCGTCGGGGCCGACGGGCGCACCCTCCCACGGAATGGTGGGCGTGAGGTATAGCAGGTTCTTGAGCCGGGCTTCCAGCTCGCGCAATTGCGGCTCTAGTTCGGCCAACTGTTGCCCAATCGCCTTGCCTTTTTCGATCATGTCCGCTCGTTCTTCGGGCCGGGCCCTGGCGGCGGCTCTGGCATTGGCGTTGCGTTCGGCCTGAAGCTGCTCGGTTTTTCGCTTGAGGTCGGAAACCTGCGCGTCCAGGGCCAGCAACTCGTCGAGATTGAGCGTCCCGGCCTTCTGCTCGAGGGCCTCGCGGACGACTTCGGGGTTTTCGCGAATGAATTTGATGTCGAGCATAGCCACGTCCAGAGTCGAGGTTGGGGTCAAGAGTCGGCGATTTTAGCAAATGACGCTAGACCCTCGACTGTCATTCTATGACCCTCGGCACTTTGAACTGGCCATCTTCTTGTTCGATCGCTACCGACAGGGCTTCTTGCTGGCTCAGTGAAGGCCGGATTTGGTCGGCCCGCAGGCGGTTGGTGGTCTCTACCGGGCGGGCCATCTCACTCAGACCTTCGGTATCGAGCGCACCCAGCTTTTCGAAAAACCCCACTATCGAGCGCAGCTCGCCCTCGAGTTTGACCTCCTCCTCGGGGGTGAGGGCCAGCCGCGAAAGCCTGCCCAGATTGTGAACCAGTTCGGGAGTAATCTCCATATGCGCCATTCTAACGCGCTGGAAGAGGGAGATCATAGGCTGGAAGCCGAATGCTCTGGGCCAGACTCCAGGGGGGCACAGGCGGGAAGACAAAGTGAGTCCAGCGATCTCGAGCCCTGAAGTGGATCCGAATATGACCCGTTCTTAACGGTGCCCTGCGGTGCTGCTGGTGGATTTGGTGACGGGATCCGGACCTGTAGGGGTGGCTTAGATGCGTTTTTGTTTGACCCCTCGAGGTAGGCTATTTTCATGTCGCCAGAAGAGTTCAAGCGTCTGGGTTATGAACTGATTGATTTCATAGCCGAATACCGTGTCGGGGTTGAATCCCTGCCGGTGATGTCACAGGTGCAGCCGGGGGCCATCAAGGCCATGTTTGCACCCGATCCGCCACGACAGGGGGTGGGTCTGGCCGGGATCCAGAACCATTTGCAAGCCTTGCTTCCGGGCCTAACCCACTGGCAAAGCCCCAACTTTTTTGCCTGGTTTCCCTCCAACGCGCCGCTTTCTTCGGTGCTGGCCGATCTGGTCGCAACGGGGCTGGGGCAGACCGGCATCACCTGGCAGGCCAGCCCGGCCCTGACCGAGCTCGAGGAAGTCATGACCGACTGGCTGCGCCAGATGTTTGGCTTGCCCGAGACCTTTCAAGGGGTGATTCAGGACACGGCTTCTACGGGCAGTCTGGTAGCACTGCTTACGGCCCGGGAGCGGGCTACCCAGTACTCCCAGGAGCGGGGCGGCCTCCAGGCCGAAGAAAAGCCTCTCACGGTCTATGTCTCCGACCAGGCCCACAGCTCGGTTCCCAAGGCTGTGCTGCTGGCCGGATTTGGCCGGGAGAACCTGCGCCTGATCGAGACCGACGAGACCTACGCCATGCGAACAGATGTACTCGAGGCAGCCCTTCGGCGCGACCTGGCAGAAGGGCATAAACCGTGCGTGGTGGTGGCCGCTGTGGGCACTACCGGCACAACCGCCATTGATCCAGTGCGCAACATAGCCGAACTCTGCCAAAGGTATGGCATCTGGTTGCATGTGGATGCGGCCATGGCGGGGTCTGCCATGATTCTTCCGGAGTGCCGCTGGATGTGGGAAGGTATCGAGCAAGCCGACTCGATTGCCATTAACCCGCACAAGTGGCTGGGCGTAGCCTTCGACTGTTCGCTCTACTATGTGCGCGAGCCGCAACACCTGATCCGGGCCATGTCCACCAACCCGTCCTATCTACACTCCACCACCCATGCCGAGGTCAAAAACTACAAAGACTGGGGTATCCCGCTGGGGCGGCGCTTCCGGGCGCTCAAAATCTGGTTCACCCTGCGCGACCAGGGAGTAGCAGGGCTGCAAGCACGGCTACGGCGCGACATTGCCAGCGCCCGATGGCTGGAAGTCCAGATCAAGCAAGCACCCGGATGGGAATTGCTGGCGCCGGTGCCGCTCCAGACGGTGTGTGTCCGGTACAACCCAGGGGGCCTCTCGCCCGAGCAGTTAGACCGGCACACCCAGGACTGGGTGGCCCGTGTCAACCGCACGGGCCGGGCCTTTCTGACCCCTGCACTGCTGCAAGGGCGCTGGATGGCCAGGGTCTCGATTGGGGCGGAAAATACCGAACAGAGCCATGTGGAAGCCCTGTGGGCCCTGATGCACCAGGAAGCGCAGAAGGTGGAAATTGGCGCCTGATCGCCCCGAATTCTACCGGCCTGTGCCCACCGAGGATGGCTCGCTCACCCTGGTGCACCCGGTATTCGGCGAAGCCTACAGCTCCCGCCACGGGGCCTGGATGCAGGCCAGCGAACTCTATCTGAAGCTGACCCAGACCCAACTGCACCCCTCCCCCCGTGTTTTGGAAATTGGCTTTGGCCTTGGGATGAACTTCCGGGCCGCACTGGAGAGCTGTGTGCGGCGTGGGGTGTACCTGGAATACCTGAGCTACGAAGGGTTCCCGGTCTCCCGCGAAGTTCTCGAGTGGGTAGAGGTTCCTCTTTCGGACCCGGTACAGGCCATCTGGAACGGGGTGCTAATCAACTGGCCCACCCATCCTCAAAGGCCTTTATTTCTGGGCGGATCCTGGGGAAGCCTCGAGGTTCGCTACGAAAACGTGACCAAGGCCGTATATCCCACCAATTGGGCCAGTGCCATTTACCTCGACCCCTTCAGCCCGGCAGTGAATCCGGAACCCTGGAAACCGGCCGTGCTGCATCAACTTTATACTTCGTCGCAACCCGGGGCCTACCTGGCTACCTACTCGGTGGCGGGGCGGTTTCGCCGTGATCTACATACTGCCGGATTTGCGGTAAAAAAAGTGCCCGGTGTTGGCAAAAAAGAATGGACAGTAGGCCGGAGGGTATAAAGGGGTTGCTTTACGGGTCTGTGGGGTGGGTGGCTGGACCCAAGAATCTTTTTTGCTGCAGACGATGCTTTAAGGGATCTCCACACCAGTTTTTTATCCCGCGAGGGCGGTTGCCGTAGCGGGCGCACCCAGTCGTGGAACCCAGAGGCCGTTTCAAAGCAGTCAATTCAAAACGGCCCTGGCGCCCCGATCAGGCTGTTCAATCCCAGACACTGCTGAAATCGGGCCTGGCCCTTGTGTGCAGGGCGATCCCTCCGTACACTTGCCCAATGGCGGAAGTTCGGGGTGTAATCTCGAAGCCCAGCATACAGACCTATGCGGTGGCTGCAGGCCTGATCGGCATGGGCGCAATCCTGGCTGCACTCGCTGTGGCGGGCTGGTTGCAGGGCGCCGAGCCGAGGTGGACGGTCATCTTGTTTGGGATATTAGGGCTGTACATGGTTTTTCTGGGTGTGGACGAAGGCTGGCTGAGCGGCCTCGAGGTCACCCCCACTCGGCTACGCATCCGAGGCTTTGGTCGTTGGGAGGAGCATTCCTTAAAAAAAATCGAAGCGGTGGATGGCCTGCGGGATGTACTGGGGGGAGGTATGCAGATGGTGTTGATCGCATCCGGGCGTGATCCTGTTCGCGTTCCGCTGCGTCGCTATGGCAACTCCGGCCAACTGGCCCAGGCAGTGCTGGATGCAGTTTGGTTGGAAAATGAGGACGTAATCGTAATGCCCAGGCTGCTGCGACGCCTGGGCACCCCGCCCTTCGGGGTGCTGGGTGAAAAAAAGTCGCGTCGGTAGGCGATCACGACTTTCCACTTTCATACTGCTGTTGAGCCTGGTTTCTGACCACAAAAGCGCTGGCTCTGTTGCCAGAGCGGTGATTGGCAACCGTACCGCGCCCACCAACGCCTTGGAGGAATTCACACCTGCTCAGGGCGGTCTTTTCGATTCACTGGCAAAACGTTAGGGTAAACGGTATGTAAATTATGATAAGGCGGTGGAGTTAATCTGGGTGGTTGCTGCCTACGCCATGGGGCTGCTGGCTAGTCGCACTGGCCTACCGCCCTTAGTCGGTTTTCTTGGGGCTGGGTTCGCGCTGTGGGGCCTGGGCCATCAAGACAGCGAACTACTCGGTGAAATTGCGCATATCGGGGTATTGCTGCTGCTGTTTACCCTGGGACTAAAACTGCGCTTTGCCAGCCTGGTTCGTTTGGAAGTGCTGGGGGTAGGGGGTATCCACCTGATGGTGTTGGCCCTGCTTCTAGGGCTGCTTACCCTGTTTCTGGGCCTCGGAACCAGTGCTGCCCTCTTTGTGGGGCTGGGGCTGGCTTTTTCCAGCACCGTACTCGCTATAAAGTTGCTTGATGACCGGCGGGAGCTTTCCACCTTTCACGGGCGGATCGCGGTGGGAATCCTGGTTTTGCAGGATCTGGTGGCGGTGGGACTTCTGGCCTATGCAGGCGCCAAAAACCCTACACCCTGGTCGCTACTCCTGTTTGCTCTTCCCTTGCTGCGCCCCATAGTGGGCTGGATTCTACAAAAAAGCGGTCACGACGAGCTGCTTCTACTTTATGGGCTGGGGCTGGCACTGGGTGGGGCCAGCCTGGCCTCGAGCCTGGGCGTCTCCCCCGAGCTGGGGGCACTGCTCATGGGTGCAGCCCTGGCCGGCCACCCACAGACCTCGGAGATATCGCGCACCTTGTGGGGGCTAAAAGAAGCCTTCCTGGTGGCTTTTTTTCTGCAAATTGGACTCATGGGCCTGCCGTCGGTCGAAAGTCTGGGGGTGATACTGGGCTTTTTACTATTGTTACCCCTAAAGGCCATCCTGTTCTTTGCTTTGTTTGTAAGGTTTGAGCTACGCGCCCGTACGGCGTTCGTTGCAAGCGTGGCCCTGTCCAGCTACGGCGAGTTTGCCCTGATTATCAGCATAGCCGCCATCGAAGCGAACCTGATGCCCGAGACCACCATGCAGCTGATAGGCCTGGTGGTCGCCATCTCGCTTGCTCTAGCCGCTCCACTTAACCGCTCGGTGCATGCCCTCTACCAGCGTTTTGAGCCGTTTCTTACGCGCTTCGAGCGCAAAGGCTACCATGTGGATGACGAACCCACCAGCCTGGGCGGGGCCGAGTGGCTGGTGGTCGGGATGGGGCGCACCGGTGGGGCCGCCTACAAGATGCTCGAGGGTCGCGGGTTGCGGGTGCTGGGCCTGGATGCCGACGAAGACAAACTGGACGCCCACCGCGCCAAAAAACGTCAGGTGCGCTATGGCGATGCCGAAGACCCCGCGTTGTGGGAACGCCTGGACTTGACGGGCCTCAGGGGGGTGTTGCTGGCCCTGCCCGACCTCGAGGCCAAAGTGCGTGCCATCCAGGGCCTTCGGGCAAGGCAGTTCGCCGAAACCATTGCCGTCACCTGCTACTATCCGGAAGACGAGTTCACTCTTCGGCAGGCCGGGGCCAGCCTGATCTCCCACCCTTTCGCCGAGGCCGGGGAGCGGCTGGCCGAACGTGCGCTGGGCCTCAACCTGACGGACGATTTGCACGAATCAACCCGGTAGGTTCCGCAACCGAGAATGCGCTTCAGCAAGAGGAGCGCAGTGTGCTGGCACCCACCCATCGAACCCAGAGGCGGCCCGGAGCGGGAAGTTTGTTGCGTCTGGGTCTCAATCTTTGGGGAATACCACAACCTGACTGGCATCCACCTTAATGTTCACGCGGCTTCCCACCGGCAGGATCTCGGCAGAGGGTCGGATGGCATGGATGATTCTGCCATCCTCGAGCTGTAACTGGTACTGTACCGATGCTCCGAAAAACCGAACCTCGGTGATGATGGCCTGGCCCGTAGCATCGGGGAAGAACCCAACATCATCGGGTCTCACCATCAGCTCAACCTGCTTTGAAACAGGGTTTTGCAGACTGGTTAGAGGGAATGAACCGAACGCACAGTGAACGGTTCTTCCTTCAACCGTCCCCTCTATAAAATCGGCTTTGCCGACAAAGTTGGCCACAAATCTACAGTGGGGCCGGTGGTATATGTCTACTGGGCTGCCAAGTTGCTCGAGTTTGCCGTCTCGCAACACCCCAACCCGGTCGGAAAGAGAGAAGGCTTCTTCCTGGTCGTGGGTAACCAGAATGGTGGTGGCGCCCTGTTCTTTGAGGATGCGCTTGGTCTCCTTACGCAGTTCCTCTCGTAGAGCGGCATCAAGGTTAGAAAAAGGCTCGTCCAGCAGTATCACCCGAGGCCGGGGGGCCAGAGAGCGAGCCAGAGCTACACGCTGCCGCTGGCCCCCAGAAAGTTCGTGTGGATAGCGTTTTGCCAAGCTGGAAAGCCCGGTAAGCGCCAGCAACTCTTCTACCCGGTTCCCGACCTGCTCTTTTCGGAAACCCTTCAGTCCAAATGCAATATTGTGTGCTACCGACATGTGCGGAAACAGGGCATAGTCCTGAAAGACAATGCCTATGCCCCTTTTTTCCGGTAAGACCCAGGTCTCAGACGAAGCCACGGTCTCCCCTCCAATACTCACCGTTCCATTTTCAGGACGTTCAAGCCCAGCAATCAGCCTCAAGATGGTTGTTTTGCCGCAGCCAGAGGGGCCAAGGAGGGAGAAGAACTCGCCCTGGCCTATGGTCACGGTGAGACCTACAACGGCCTTAGTGGCTCCATAAGACTTGGAGACGCCCTCGAGCTGGACGCAGGCCCGGCCCGCATCAAAGCTCCTGGTGGTTGGGTTCCTTACCGAAAAGATCATCTCTAACACCTTATCTCAGTTTTTGATGTTTCCTAACCGCACGAGAAAGACTACCGGCAACAGGCCGACCAGCACAATGATTAGCGCAGGCAGGGATGCACCGCTCCACAAAGACTCTGCGGCCATCTGCCACACCCAGATCGCTAAGGTATCCTGACCAAAGGGGCGCAGCATCATCGTAATGGGCAGTTCCTTCATCACATCAGCAAAGACCAGGGTTGCTCCGGCTAGCATACCCGGTAAGATCAGCGGAAACTTAATCTGCCACAACAACCTCCACGGCGAGGCTCCGAGTACACGTGCTGCGGCTATAATATTCGGTGTAATCTTTTCCAGACTGGCATCAATGCTACTGAAACTATTGGCTATAAACCGAACCACGTAGGCGTAAACCAGTCCCACCACCGATCCGGTCAGCACGAGACCCACATCTACTCCCCTCACTTGCAGCAAGAAATTATTCAGTGCATGATCAAAGGCCGAAAGCGGCACCATAATACCCACCGCAATGACCGCACCCGTCATGGCGTAGCCGCTGGTGGCGAGCCTGCCAAGGACAAACGCTACCCTGCTCGAGGAGAGCCGGATGCCACTTGCTATGAGTAACGCGGTGAGGGTCGCAAAAAAGGCTGCTAAGGCCGAGAGCACGATGCTATTCCTGGCCAGCTCTGCATATACCGCCAGCGTACCCGGTGGCTGCCGGGGAAGCTCCTGCAACGTCCAGGCTAGTAGTTGCCCCGCCGGCAGCACGAAGGCGACCGCCACTACCAGCAGACTGCCAGCCAGGGCCATCCAGCCTCGCCAGCCCACCAGTGGGACCGCAGCAATTCGCGGTGCTTTGCCTCCGGTCTGGAAGTAGCGGCTTCGTCCTCGCATGGCATGCTCGAGCAGAAGCACCACCAGTGCCACCAGCGCCAATAGCCCGGCCAGCTCGGAGGCCGCGCGCAAATCCATCATGCCGTGCCAGACACGAATTACGCCGTCAGACAGGGTCGGGAAATTGAAGAAGCGGACGGTGGCAAAATCGGCGAGCGCCTCCATAATAGCCAGTGCCACCCCAGCGACAATGGAAGGTCTGGCCAGGGGTAACACCACCCGAAAAAAAACCATCGTCGGACTGTGTCCCATGGTACGGGCTGCCTCCAGGAGCGCCCCGCTCGTCTCGCGAAAGGCGGCCCTGGCCAACAGATAGACGTATGGATATAGAACCAGAGTCATGACCAGGATGGCACCGATTCCGGAGCGGATCTCCGGAAACCAGCCCATATCCGTAAAATGCGGACGCAAGGCGGTCTGAACCGGGCCAGCCGTGTCAAAGGTGGCCATATAGACATAGCCCTGCACATAAGCAGGTACCGCCATCGGCAGAACCAGAAGCCACTCCAGCAGACCCCGACCTGGAAACCGGTAGGCGGTCACCAGCCAGGCCAGGCTTACCCCCAGGATCAGGGTGCCAGTACCCACACCCAGCACCAGGAGCAGCGTATTGCCCATCATCACCGGAAGCAAAGTTCTCCAGAGATGCGTCCAGACCTCCTGGGTTGGGGTGAGCAGGGCCGACCCGACCACCAGTACCGGTAGTACCACCAGCGCCACCAGCAGAAATGGCAGCATGGGCAGGCTGCGTAGACCCTGCCCATGTTGCTTAATTTTCGTCAGCAGCATCACCTATAGCCGGCCTCGTCCAGTAGCCGGATGGCGTCGGCCTGGAGTCTGCCATGCTGAGCCATGTCAATAGGGTCTCTGAGGTATGCGCCAAAGGCAGCAATGATGGGATGAGGGGTTACGTTAGGGTTGGCTGGAAACTCGTGGTTGGTATCGGCAAACAACCGCTGCCCGCGAGGGCTGCTGAGCCACTCCAGCAAGACCACGGCATTGGCTCGGTTGGGTGCATGTGCGGTTATGCCTGCGCCGCTGATGTTGACATGCGCTCCCCTGGCACCTGCGCCCTGGTTGGCCCAGAAAATGCGAATCGGGAAATTGGGGTTGGCCTCGAGCAGGCGTCCAAGGTAGTAGTGGTTGGTAATGGCCACATCCCCACCCCCAGCGGCCAGCGTTTCCAGAATACGGGTATCGCTGTCAATCAGAGTGGGGCGGTTAGCAACCCATCCTCTCACAATCTCCAGGGCCCGCTCACGACCATGTGCAGCGATCAGGCTAGCGACCAGCGACTGGGTATACGAGTGCGTGGCGGGACGCATCACAAGGCGACCCCGCCATCTGGAGTCGGCGAGTGCTTCGTAGGTGGACAAGTCCTCTGGCCGCACCCGATCCGGGTGGTACATGATGGTGCGGACGCGCTGGGTAAGTGCAAACCAGCGGTTGCCGGGATCGCGCAGCCTTGCCGGTATATGGGTGGTCAGTACTCTGCTATCCACCGGCGACAGCAGACCCGCTTCAGCCGCGAGCCACAGGTTACCCACGTCCACCGTTAAATACACGTCGGCAAGGGTATGCCTCCCCTCCGCTCGAATGCGTTCACGTAACACCGCATCGCTGCCGGTGGTAAAGCGAACGGCTATACCCGTTTCTCTGGTGAATTCCTCAAATACCCGTTCCACTCCGTAATGTCGGGCGGTATACAGGTTGACTACGCCTCGAGATTGGGCCTGAACAAAACTTAGCAACCACATGAGTCCTACGATTACTACTGCGTACTTGCTCACTTTATTGCCTCCTTGCTTATCCATGTAGTAAGCCATGCCTGGCTACAGCGTGAGTCTATTCACGAACCGATTTAATGTCAAGTATTCCGCTCGGAATTAGGTATTTATTGAGACTGTCTACCATTAGCGAGTCCCGCGTAAGGCTCTGGAATCATTTATCAGAAGTTTGAACCCTCACCCGGAACACCCTTTGGACGGGGGTTATGAACCCGAGACACCACAAAAACCTCGGTCAGTATCGCTTTTCTCAGATAGTCGTACCAGGCGAGTTTTTGATCCTCTCGCGGTTT
>NZ_CALMCQ010000275.1 GCF_937863175.1 uncultured Meiothermus sp.
CTACACGGTCCTGGCAGAGCAACTCGAGGCCGCTGCCATCGCGCTGCCCCCGGTGTCGGTAGCCACGCCAGTTGTGCCCACACCAGGTGAACCAGTGGCTTCAGAACCCAATCCCCCCAGGCCCGCCGCCAGCAAGAGCCTCAAGGTGCAGGTTAACGAACCGTCGCTCTCCCCCCCGGCTGCCATACCGCCCCGCCGTATTCGCATCGAGGATCGTCTCGAGCCGCCTTTTGAGGTGCTTGAACCACGGCCAGCCAGCCGCCGCTCATTTTTGGTCTGGCTATGGATTATTCCACTGTCGTTGCTGGCGGGGGGAGTTGGTTTATGGCTGCGCTCAAGAACCCAGCCCTCCCCACGCGCAACGGTCTATCCCGTAGAGTTTCGCCTGCAGCCGCCAGACTCGAGGGCCAGTATCATCGTACTGGAAATTCCCGAAGGCTCCAGAATGCCGCTTGACACTGAGATCGCCGAAGTGCCGGGGCGGGTAGATTTTGACCAGCCGGGGGTCTATCGCATTCGCGTTCGGGTGCAGGGCCGTGCCCCAGTGGAATCCCTGATTGAAGTGCCCAGCCCTGGCGGCGTCACCATCAGCCTGCGCTAGCGACCCGGTAAGGGCGTGCTCTCACAACCCGTACTGAGGTTGAAAGTAACACCGGTTTCCGAACAACAGGCCGTTGAGCGACCCTTGACCTGAGACTTGCCACCACGGATCTTCAAGAACTCCACGGGGATGCATCGGTGCCATGCCTTCGGCTTGGAGCTTATTAACTTCGGCCTTATGCTTCTTGCATGAGTGTGGTTATCCTTGACTATGGTTCGCAGTACACCCGCCTGATTGCCCGCCGCATCCGGGAGTTGCGGGCCTACTCGGTCATACTGCCTGGAACTGCAAGCCTGGAGCGCATCAAAGCCGAAAACCCCCAGGCCCTTATTCTCTCTGGTGGCCCGGCCTCGGTTTTCGATCCCGGCAGTCCACGGCCTGCCCCGGGGGTGCTGGAGCAGGGCTGGCCCACCTTGGGCATCTGCTATGGCATGCAGTATCTGAGCCAGCACTACGGAGGCCAGGTCGAGCGCGCCGGACGGCGCGAGTATGGCAAGGCCAGTCTGGAGTTTCATACCGGCCCGCTATTTGCTGGCTTGCAGGGCGAACTGCAGATGTGGATGTCGCACTCCGATGCGGTCACGGTCTTACCCGAGGGCTGGAGCATAATTGCCCGTACCCACGAGAATCCCGTGGCAGGAATTGCGGCACCGGATGGGCGCACTTTTGGGGTGCAGTTTCACCCCGAGGTGGTGCATAGCCCCAAGGGGATGCAGGTACTGGAGAATTTTCTGAGCCTGGCCGGGGTGGCCCGCGACTGGACAGCCCAGCACACCCTGGAAAACCTGATTGCCGAGATTCGCTCAAAAGTGGGTGACGACAGGGTCATATTGGGAGTGTCGGGCGGGGTAGACTCGTCCACCCTGGCCCTCCTGCTTTCACATGCTATTGGCGACAAACTTACGGCGGTATTTGTGGATCATGGCCTGCTCCGACTCGGCGAACGCCTCGAGGTCGAGCAAGCCCTGCGGCCGCTGGGCCGGGCGCTGCGGGTGGTAGATGCCTCCGAGCAGTTTTTGTCGGCTTTGCAGGGGGTAGCCGACCCCGAGCAGAAACGCAAGGTTGTGGGCCGGGAGTTTGTCCGGGTATTCGAGCGCGAGGCCCGGCAGTTGTCTGTTCAGGGCTGCAGATGGCTGGCCCAGGGGACGCTCTACCCCGATGTGATCGAGTCGGCAGGCAGCGGCGAGGGCAGCGCCAACATCAAAAGCCACCACAACGTGGGCGGCCTGCCGGACGACCTGGAGTTCCAGCTACTCGAGCCCTTCCGCTACTTGTTCAAGGACGAGGTACGCGAGCTGGCTTTGCTGCTGGGCCTGCCGGAGCCCATCCGCATGCGGCATCCCTTTCCGGGCCCCGGTCTTGCGATTCGTATACTGGGCGAGGTCACCCCACAAAAACTGGACATCCTGCGCCAGGCCGACGATATCTTTATCTCTGGCCTGCGGGACTGGAACCTCTACGACCAGGTTTCGCAAGCTGCGGCCATTCTTACCCCCATACAAAGCGTTGGTGTGATAGGGGATGAACGGAGCTACGGCTATGTGTTGGGCCTGCGGGCGGTTTCCACCCTGGACTTTATGACCGCCGACTGGGCCCGCTTGCCGCTGGATTTTCTGGATGAAATAGCCCGCAAAATCACCCGCCAGGTGCCGGAGGTTGGGCGGGTGGTCTACGATATTACCAGCAAGCCCCCGGCCACGATTGAGTGGGAGTAGAACCCGCACGGCCTGTGCACTCTGCAAACGCTTAGCTGTGGCTGGAACTCTTGCCTAGCTCCTCGAGCCAGCTCACAACCGCGGATTGCAGGATGCGGAGGTTGCCCCCTGATTGCTGCTCTAGGGCTTGCAGATAGGCCTCGAGCCGCTCGTCGGCAGCCATGGCTTTGACAGAGTTCGCCAGGCGCATCCAGGCCATGGTCAGCTGGTCGGCTTCGTCTAAAGGTAGGCTGATGTGGGAAAGCTGCCAGATTTGCTCGGTGAGCCAGCCCCACATTGCCATCACCTGGCCTTTGGAGATGCCCCGATTATGGTGTACCTGACCAACCAGGATCTGCCAGGCGAAGTACTCGAGGTTGAAAGGCCCTGTAATCGTGCGCCGATACCAGATCCGCAAAACCTGTTCGCGCATGGCGCGTTCACCCTCACGGAACACCGAACGGGTGGCTGGATGGCTGAACAAGGCGTCGTAAAAGCCATTGATAACTGGATCTTCCCAGCGTTGCAACTGGGGCAGGTAGGTTCTCAGGGTGTGTTCATCCTGGGCGCCAAAGCGTGTGACGGGAGGCAACCCCTCCCAGATTGCTTGTGCAACTTGAAAATACCCCTGCAGCGATGGGCTCATGTAACCAGAGTAGCCTAGTTTTACCGGGCAATTTGCCCCAAGCGGGGACTGCTTGGGGCTCGGGTTCTTGGTACTGCACACCCCTCCCTGACGGTCGGTGAAAAAAGCGTCTCCCTTCGGTCGGGTTCCGAATCTGGTATGAGATGGTTGCTGGCTGGGATTAGGGCGGTGATCGTAGAGGGCGCACTCATTTGTGCAACCCCGTGGGTGAAAATAGCGAAAACCCAGATAGCGATGCCAACCGTTTGAAAACCGCCCTGTGACCCCACCCTCAGTTTTGTCAGCACAGAAGTCTTGGAAACAAGAAACCTTCCCCGAAAAAGAGGAAGGTAAGAATCTCTGGGTTTATATCAGGCCGAACGGACTTTGGCTGCGGTTTTGCGCTGTTGTTCGCGGGTTTTGTACCAGACCACCAGGGCCGATACCACGTAGATGGAAGAGTAGGTGCCCACAACAAAGCCTACCAGAATCGCCAGCGCGAAGTCGAAGAGTACTGGACCACCCAGGAAGAGCAGGGTCAGGACCGGCAGCAAAACAGAAAGGGAGGTCATGAGGGTGCGGGATAGGGTCTGGTTGATGGAGGCATTGACGATCTCGAAGTAACTATGCCCGCGCATAAGCTTGAGGTTTTCTCGGATCCGATCTGAAATGATAACGGAGTCGTTGAGCGAGAATCCCACCACGGTAAGCAAAACTGCAACCGTGGGAATGGAAAACTCCAATCCCAACAGACTATACATCCCTGCCACGATTGCCACGTCGTGACCCACCGCAATCACGCTGGCCACTCCAAAGACCCAGTCAAATCGGAAGGCGACGTACACCAGAATTAGCGCCAGCCCCACCAGCACAGCCAGAATAGCCGTCATTCGCAATTCGGCACCAATGGTCGGGCCCACGGTCTCGGACTGCAGTACGATAGCGTCAAGCTGTTCTCGGAACCGCTTTTCCAGTTCGATCCGCTGATCTTCGGTGATTTGCCGCACCCGCACAGAGAATTCGTTACCGGTAGCACTGGTCAGGGATGTAATTACCGACTCGTCTCCGCGCACCCCGGCAATTCCGGCCTGATCCAAAAATTGGCGGATTTGTTCTGAGCGCACATCGTCGGCGACCCGCACCAGAAAGGCGGTTCCACCGGTAAAGTCAATGCCGAAGTTAAAGCCCTTGAATGCAATTACCCCCACAGCCATCAGTGCGGTGACCAGTGAGAACAAGGAAACGTTGCGGGCGTATTTCATGAAATCTATTCTGGTTCCCCACAGCCAGTAGGGGGGCTTGACCTCGCGGCGATCCCCAATTACCTCGAGCATCCAGCGGCTGGTCACGATGTTCGAGAAGACCGAGACAATCACGCCCAGTGCCAGCATCACCGCAAAGCCCCGTACAGGGCCGGTGCTGTACTGGTAAAGAGCCGCCGCTGCCAGCAGGTGACACATGTTAACGTCCAGAATTGTGACGATGGAGTACGAAAACCCGCCTGGAACAGCCTGGCGAAACTTTTTGCCCAGCTTGAGTTCTTCCTTGATACGCTCAAAGGACAGTACGTTACCATCCACGGCTGCGCCCAGGGTCAAAATCAGACCTGCAATGCCCGGCAGGGTCAGGGTTACGCCAAGCATCGAGATGGAGGCCAGCAACAAGATCGATGTATAAAGCAGGCCCAGGGCCGCAACCAGCCCTAACCAGAACCCGTAGTAGGCGAAGATCAGCACAAAGAGCAGGATGGTTCCGATGAGGCCTGCCTGAATTCCTGCGGTGATGGCGTCTTGGCCCAGGGTGGGGCCGATGGCGCGGGTCTCGGCCACATCTAGCTCGACCGGCAGCGAACCGGAGCGCAGCACCAGGGCGATGTCGGAGGACTCCTGTACGCTGGCCAGCCCTTCGATCACGGCCCGCCCACCCCCAATGGCCTGGCGGATATTGGGAGCAGTGAAGACCTTGTCGTCCAGCACTACTGCCAGTTGTCGGTTAACGTTGGCTCGCGTAGCCTCCTCAAATTTCTGGGCACCCTCGGCGGTAAACTCCATGTCTACCTGTGGTCGCCCGAACTGGTCGAAGGAGGCATTGGCCGTACGCAGATCGGTACCGGTCAGAAGGGGAGGCCCCAGGTCGGTTAGTTTGAAAAGGCCCTGCTCGAGTTCAGCCCGGCGGGCGGTAAGCTCTGCCCCGCTGAGGCCAGCATCTCGCAGTATCGCGTTGATCTGTGCAACCGTGGTGCCCTGGGCGCCCTGATTTACGATGCGGAACTCGAGCCTGGCGGTCTGGCCGATCAAGTCCAAAGCACGCTGCTGTTGCTCAGGGGTGAGACCTGGCAGCTCTACAACGATACGGTCATGGCCCTGTACCTGTACCAGTGGTTCGGCTACCCCGATGGCATTGACCCGGTTTTCGATTACAGTCCGGGCTACGTCCAGGTTGGTTCTGGCGATCTGGGGGTCGGGGTCTGGATCCACTACTTTGAGGGTGACGCGCAAGCCACCCTGCAGGTCGAGGCCCAGTCGAATCAGGCCGTCGTGAGGCAACAAAGGATTTTGCGGGTCTCGAGCATCCCAGGGGCGGAACAGCCCTGCGGTCGCTCCAAAAAGGATCAACAAGAGAAAAATTCCTGTCCAGAGGCGTTTGGTCATGGTTATTCCTGAGGGTATTGAAACTTGTAGGTGTGCAGCTCGAGCGGAGTATTGCTAAACTCGAAATGAACTCCGCCATGCCTATAGAAACCTACCTGGAGCTGTCTAACAGGTTATTTGGGGTTTCAGGTGCAATGCACCTCGCTGGAGCTGCCATAGCACGCTTAGCCGTCATCGGTTTGCAGGCGGGCGTACAGCAAATAAAGCCACCGACCTCGAGGTGGGGCCGGGCGGTAGGGGGCTCCTGCATGAATGGGGGCTTGGCGAATCCGTGGGGTGAGCCCGAGAGACAGCACCAAGAGGCTAAAACCCGGAGAGTGGAGCTTGCTTTTGGCATCAACAATCTGTTGCGGTAGGGGAACCGCACTCCAGCCCTGGCCGAAATCGGCCTCAATCTTGCTATTTGGGGACGACCAGAGCATGCCTGGCCCCAGGCTGATCACAGCCAGTGTGAGCAGTGCAGTCCAGCGGAGCCAGGATAAATGCATCAGCTTTCCCAGTGTAGAGCAATTTTCAGTTTCCGACCAGTTCCAGCCGCAAGGGCAAGGGGGCGGTTTGTAGCAGATCGCTCAGGTACAGGGCCTCCTGTTGGGAGTTGAAGCCTTGGATAGAGACCGTACCGCCGGCGATCGGGCCGCGAATGGTAGGGGTGATCAGGATGCGCCCGTCCACCGCGACGGCCACCCGGCGGCCGGGATTTGCCGCAGTAAGGCGAGCCAGCTTGGCGGCCCCCTCCCGATTCAGACGCAGGATTAGGGCCGGACGGCCTGACTCCCCCTGGTTTGCTTGCACCCTTTCCAGGTCGCGGTTGGTAAGGAGGGGTGGTTCCAGATCGGCGGGCCGGAGTTGGCCAATGGTACGATGGTTTGCGCTGGCTTTTACCAGTTGAAGAGCCAGATTTCCACGCCGGGTCAGCAGGGCCCTGGCCCGATTGCGCTGGGCGGCCTCGAGCTGCGGCAAGCGAACCGTCATACGGCTGTTCTGGATCTCTACACGGAAGCCCCGCACCCCGATATTTTGCAGACGCTGGATCAAAATGTTCCTGGTCTGTTCTAAGGTTTGGACATTCACGCTCCCGACAGCTTGCAATCGGACAATTTCCAGCCGGGCCTCGGCCGCCTGGGTCTGCAGGGTGTGATACTCCTGCAGATCGCGGAAGAAGGCTGCTAGACTGACAAAGAACACCACCAGCAGGATCCCCGGAATCAGGGTGAACAACAGATTGAAAATCCACCGTGCAATATTTCCCATTGACATCACTGTAGCGGAAAAGGGCTCGAGGGTTTGCTGAGTGAACCAGTAAGAAGCAGACCGTGTTATTGTTTTTTTTCGTACATAGCCCTAATCTGTCGCTACCTCGACCTGTTGACTGGCTTCCAGGATGTCGCCTTCCTGGAACTCGGTAAACCCCTCGAGCAGGATCCCACACTCGAAACCCTGGGCCACCTCACGGACATCGTCCTTGACACGCTTGAGACCCTCAATTTTGCCCTTCCAGACCTCCTTACCCTTGCGTAGTACGCGCATATCCGCGTTGCGAGAGATTTTGCCCGAGGTCACCATGCAGCCAGCAATTACCCCCCGTGAGAGTTTGAAGATGGCCCGCACCTCGGCAATGCCCAGGATTTCCTCCTTGAACACCGGCTCACGCTGCCCCTTGACCATCTTGCGGATCTCGTCTATCAACTCGTAGATGATGCGGAAGGTTTGCAGCGGTACACCCTTTTGTTCGGCCATTTTCTTGACCGAACCGCTGGGGTTGACACTGAAGGAAAGGATGGCCCCGGTCGCGGTGGAGGCCAGCAAGACATCCGACTCACTGGGGGTTCCCACCCCGGCCAGCAGTACGTTGATCTTGACTTCCTCGGTGGACTCCCTGGCCAGAATATTCTGGATGGCCTCGAGCGAGCCCTGGGTGTCGGTACGCAGAATCAGGTTGATCTCTTTTTGCTCGGCCTCGTGCATCGAACGCATTAGATCGGCCAGGTTGCGAGCCCGGCTCAACTCAGAAAGGCCCTGCCGGGCCTTGCGTTCTTCGATTCGTTCCTCGGTAATTTCTTTAGCGGCAACCTGATCGGGCACCCAGGTAAAAGTATCACCGGCCACCGGTAGATCCGAAAAACCCAGAACCTGTACTGCGCCACCTGGCCCGGCCTCGCTGCGCCGGGTGCCCTCTGCGTCCGACATGGCCTTGAGCTTGCCCCAGTGTTCCCCAGCCACTACAAAATCACCAATTTTGAGGGTGCCTTGCTGTACCAGCAGGCTTACCAGGACTCCAGCCTGCCTGTCCACCCGCGCCTCCAGGATGACCCCCTGGGCTTCGGCACTGGGGTCGGCCCGCAGATCCTCGAGTTCGGCGGTCAGCAGGATGGTCTCGAGCAGATCTGCGATACCCTGGCCGGTTTTGGCAGAGATGGGCAGCACTTCCGCATCACCGCCATAGGCTACGGGAATGATGCCCATTTGCATTAGATCCTGGTATACCTTGTTGATGTCGGCGTTGGGCAAATCCATCTTGTTGGCGGCAAAGATGACCTTGGCCCCAGAGGCCCTGGCATGGGCGATGGCTTCCTTGGTCTGCGGCATCACCCCTTCGGAAGCCGCTACCACGATTACCGCGATGTCAGCGACCCTGGCCCCGCGCTGGCGAATAGTGGTGAACGCCTCGTGGCCGGGGGTATCAATAAACACCACTGTACCGCCCTGGGAGCCACTGCGTGGAGCCGTTTTGACCTCGAATGCACCCACATGCTGGGTGATGCCGCCGGCTTCTTTCTCGGCAATGCGGCTCTTACGCAGGTAGTCCAGCAAACTGGTTTTGCCGTGATCCACGTGGCCCATGATCACCACCACTGGGGGGCGATGGGGGATGGCCTGACGGGCTTCCTCGGCTTTTCGAGCTGCTTCGGCCACCTTCTGCTCGCCGATGAGTTCCTTGACCGTTCTGGCCGTGTCTTCCTCGAGGGTGCTGGCATGGGACTTGTAGGCCACCTCTATCTCGTCGAGGATTTTTAGCAGCTCGTCGTTGGTCATGCCAAGTTCTTTTGCGAGCTGATAGATTCTGATTTTTGCCATGCTGACCTCCTGATGAATCTAAGTTGAGCGGGGTCGCTCCCCTGTCTGATCGGACAGTGCCGGTACACCAGGTTGTATCTGACCCCGGGTTGTGGATTCGTTTGGGCTCGTCGTGGGAGTGCTGGCGCTTTTGTCCTGTATTACTAAAACGGCCTGTAATGCCTGCGAAAGTTCTGCAGCAGTGGCTCCTGCAAAACGGCGCAATTTTTTCTCGACCCAGCACTCGGGTTTGTCGGGGCACACATAGGCTCCGCGTCCGGGCTTGCGCCCTGTCGGATCGAGGACTGGGCCTGCCTCCGTAAGCACAATCCGCAACAATTCATGCTTGGGCCTGCGAAGGCGGCAGGCCATGCACTGGCGAATGGGGACGTGTTTAGCCATCGGAATTTTGCCTCCGTCACGGGCCACAGGGCTCAGGCCTCAGGTCAAAGAAAAGTTTGACTACCGGCTTGCGACCTGAGGCTTGCGGCATGCCTACTCACCTTCCTTGAACAGGCTCTCGAACCGGCTCTTCGCGTCCTGTGAGACCTTCACGCCCTCTTCCTTCTCGGCGGCTTTCAGCATGGCGGCGTCGAGGTCGGTAATTTCCTCGGCTTCCTCGAAATCAATCTCGTAGCCGGTCAGCCTGGAAGCCAGGCGCACGTTTTGCCCGGCCTTGCCAATGGCCAGGGAGTGTTGATCTTTGGCAACCACTACGGCGGCACGGTTTTTGCCATCTTCGGTGGTAGCAGCCTCGGTTACGATCTCGCCCACGGTGGCAGGTGAAAGCGCGTTGCGGATGAACTCTTTGGGGTTGGAGCTCCACTGGATAATATCCACCCGCTCGCGGCCCAGTTCTGCCGACACCGCCTGAATGCGCTGGCCCTTGTGCCCAATGCAGGCCCCGATGGGATCCACATTGGGGTTGTGGCTCATTACTGCAACTTTGGAGCGGCTGCCTGGTTCGCGGGCCACGGCCTTGACCTCTACAATGCCCTCGGCAATCTCGGGCACTTCCTGGCGTAGCAAGAATCGCAAGAGCTCTTCGTTAGCGCGGGAGACCACCAGGCTGGGGCCCTTGGCTGAGCGCTGCACCTGCTTCAAGTAGACCTTCACCCGCTGTCCGGGGTGATAGCGCTCGGTGGGGATTTGCTCTTTCTGGGGCATCAGGGCTTCCCCCCGTCCAAGCTCGACATACACGTTGCCCCGGTTATCTACGCGGGCCACACTGCCGGTAACGACCTCGCCTTCTTTGTCTTTATATTCGTTGTGAACGCGGGTGCGCTCGGCTTCTTTGAGGCGCTGGGTAAGGACCTGCTTGGCGATCTGCACAGCAATGCGGCTGAACTCCTCGGGGTCTACCGGGAACTCCATCTCCTCGCCCAGAGCAACCTCGGGGTCATACTTCTGGG
>NZ_CALMCQ010000276.1 GCF_937863175.1 uncultured Meiothermus sp.
GGGGCAAGGAGCGGGGGCATTTGAGGTAGGCGAGGGGAATACATCGTAGCAGCTAATGCGGTTGACCAGGGTAATAGTGGGCCCCCGGCTGTGGGTAGAGGTCACGGTAATGGTGAGGAGTCCTTCGCCAACGATGCCCGTCTCACGGGCCACGTTCCAGCGGGTGGTAATCAGGTTGTGGGTGGTGCCGCTGCCGTTGTCACAGTTGATCCCGGTGCGCAGGGCGGTACGGGACGAGTTGCTTGGGGCCGGTGAGGGCAAGGAAATTGCGGGGTTGGGACAGGCATAAAAATAATCCACAAAGTAGAAGCTTTTGTTCGCGCTGATGTCGTCGCGCAAGTTGTTGTTGGAGGGTGGCGACTCTACTTGCAGCACCAGGGCGGTCTGACCCTCCAGTTCTGCTGTGGCTGCGGCCTTGACCTGCGAGGCCAGACCGGTCTGGGCACTGGCCCGCAAACTGGCAAGCTGGCTCAAGACCAGGGGCACAAAGGCTATGCCAATAATGGCCAGGGCCACCAGAAGTTCGACAATGCTAATCCCGCCTGGTTTGTGCATCCCCCCACCCCTTATGGACACGTACCACTCACCACCTGACTGCGGCCTTGTTGGTTTATACAAACCGTGCGCTGGAAGGTGTTGGCAAAATTGCTCAGCACGATGCTGATCCGGCCCTGGTCTTGTGGAACCCCTCGAGCATCGAAGGTGAAATCGTAGGTTCCGGCGTTGGGGCAGTTGGTGGTAGAGGAAGTGGAGGCTGTCAGGGTAGCAGACTGGCACCGGACTCTAGGGAAATCGCCCTGGCCGAGTGTGAGGGTTTGCAACACCACCCGGTTGCTGGTGGTTCTGTCCAGCACCCAGACCTGATAGCTGCCACGGCCGGCTGTGTTCATCGTAATACCGCCCCTGGTGTTGTTGCGAATGGCCTCCAGCCGGGCCCGGTTGACCTGCGAAGACAACACCTGGCTGGCCTGGGAAACCGCGATACGGTCAGGATTGAAGTAGCCAAGCCCAATCGTCAGCAGTACGCCCAGGATCGCCAGGACAATGATGATTTCAATTAAGGTCAGGCCACCCACCTGCTTCATACGTGAGACTAATTGTAGACCCTATAAGCCCAGTGAAAGACCCCTGTTCGGGGGATACACCTACTTGGCTCGCAACGCCAGTTTAGTTCGGCTGTGCCGAACTAAACCTCATTTTGTTACCC
>NZ_CALMCQ010000277.1 GCF_937863175.1 uncultured Meiothermus sp.
TAGATAACGGTGTTGGATTGAGGGACTGAAGAAGGGTGCTGGGAAAAAACCGGCACCATCGTTCATGGGCTCTTTGGACTTTGCTGTTTCGCCCTGCTCCCCAGAATGCAAGTTATCCCAGATTCGGTTAGAACCCGACTGACGGGAGACGCTTTTTCGCCGACCGTCAGGGAGGGGTGTGCTCTCGGATTCAAAAAGAGAGCCTCGGGGTCTCCTGGTTTGGTGATGATCTTTTTGAACCCGGTATTAGGGCTTGTGCACTCCAGCAGGGCCGGTACACAAACCCGATGCCCCAGCGTGAAGCCCAGTACACCTCTGCTCAGCAGGACGGTTGCCGTAAGTATCTCCTGGATGGGAATTTGCCATACGCGCAGAGGCCGGGCCAAGGAGCCACGTCGAAGCAATCCCAAACCGAAATTTCTATTGTGGTCGCACCGGGAAAGCGCATCCCTTCACGGAACCCGGAGGCGGTTTTCAAAGCCACCCCCAACCATTTGAAAACCGCCCTAGGATGGCTGATACTCACCCCATTCCTCGCGCAGAACGCCACAGATCTCGCCCAGGGTGGCGTGGCGGCGGAAACTGTCCAGAATGCAGGGCATCAGGTTCTCCCGGCCTCTAGAGGCTTGACGCAGGGCTTCCAGTGCATTGCGGGTTGCCTGCCCGTCACGGTTGGCCCGGAAGGCTTGAATCTGGGCTTTACGGCGGCGGCCCAGCTCATCGCCAATCTTTTGCACCGGGGTATGTTCGTTAAGGGGGGAGTCGGGGTTGTTGAACTGATTGACACCCACGATGACCCGCTTGCCGCTTTCGACCTGACGCTGGAACGCCCAGGCCGACTCTTCAATTTCTTGCTGGAAGAAGCCAGCCTCTACAGCCGCGACGGCTCCTCCCAGTTTGGTGATCTGCTCGAGGTAATCCTGGGCCTGGGCCTCGAGCAAGTCGGTCAGGTGCTCCACATAGAAGCTGCCCCCCAGAGGGTCTACAGCGTGGGTCACACCCGCCTCGTAGGCCAGAATTTGCTGGGTGCGCAAAGCCAGCAAGGCACTTTTTTGGGTGGGCAGGCCCAGCGCCTCGTCGTAGGCATTGGTGTGCAGACTCTGGGTTCCTCCCAGAACCGCTGCCAGGGCCTGGTAGGCTGTGCGCACCACGTTGCTGAGGGGTTCCTGGGCGGTGAGGGTGGAGCCACCGGTCTGGGTGTGGAAGCGCAGCATCCAGCTTTTGGGATCGCGGGCGTTAAGCTCCTGGCGCATTATGCGGGCCCACATCCGCCGGGCCGCACGGAACTTGGCGGTTTCCTCGAGGATGTCGCTGTGGGAGGCAAAGAAAAAGGAGAGCCTGGGCGCAAAAGCATCCACATCCAGCCCGGCTTCGATGGCTGCCCTCACATAGGCTATGCCGTTGGCCAGCGTGAACGCGATTTCCTGCGCGGCGGTCGAGCCTGCTTCGCGGATGTGATAGCCCGAGATGCTAATGGTGTTCCACCGGGGCACGCTCTCGCCGCAGAAGGCAAAAACATCGGTAATCAGCCGCATGGAAGGGCTGGGAGGGAAAATATAAGTGCCTCGGGCAATGTACTCCTTCAGAATGTCGTTCTGGATAGTGCCGCCCACCTTGTCCCAGGACACGCCCTGTTCTTCGGCTACCAACAAATAAAGCGATAGCAGCATGTTGGCCGGGGCATTGATGGTCATGCTGGTGGTGACCTGATCCAGTGGAATGCCCCCCAGGAGGGTTCGCATATCCTCGATGGAAGCAATCGAGACCCCTACTTTGCCCACTTCGCCCACGCTCAAAGGGTGGTCGGGGTCCATCCCGAGCTGGGTGGGCAGGTCGAAGGCCACCGAAAGCCCGGTCTGGCCTTGCGAAAGCAGGTAGCGGTAGCGGGCGTTGGACTCTTCGGCACTGCTAAAGCCTGCGTACTGCCGCATCGTCCAGGGGCGGTCGGTGTACATCTTGGGGTAGACCCCGCGTGTGTAGGGATACTGCCCAGGGCGACCCAGACGATCCTGGTATCCCTCGGGCAATGACTCGAACAGGTGTTCAACAGTGGCTTGCATAAGCCCTCCTCATTCCAATTGTGCACCTCAGTGGTTCCCGCATTCCTCTCGGGCGACGAAGCGGCTGGTAATCACTCAGGAATTGCGCCCAGTATAAACAGATCGTGAATGGGCCTCTGCGAACCGACCCGGGCGCAGCAGAATGGCCATAAGGGCCAGGAACCATGGTTCTGGTGGTGTGCTGGTGCGTTCTCGGATGGAGAACCCCCATACGGATGGTTTAAAAGACCACATACAACAGCACCAGTACCAGCACGGCTGCCCCAATAATCATCAGCAGCGGGGGTAGCAGAATCGAGTAGGCTGCGATCACCAGCGCGATAAAGTCTTTCCAGTCTGGTTTGATGTCGCCTTGACCGGGTTCTTGGTTCCTGGGGTTGTACATATACTGATTGTAACGCCTGGACTGGCCTCATCTGGCTTCTACTATTCAATCCGTTTCAGCTGATGCGTAGAGAGTTTTGTACCTCTGGGGATGGTTACTGTACGGGCCGTGGTTTTGCGGTTTTAGGATTGACGCCCTCCGGGCTAGGGTGGATAAACGGTAGAAGGACGCAGATGGGCAGGTTTTGGGATGGTTGTGCGGGGCTGGATTACGGATCTGGCAGTCCACTAGCCCTAACCAAGGGTCTGACCTCAGCCTGACACACCAGCCCCCTTGCCCGTATACTAATCCCAGCTTTTAGAGGCCCAAGCCGGCCTGGCTTGAAACCTGGAGGATTGAGTGTGAATGCCCGTGCGATTGTGGTGACTTCGGGAAAAGGTGGCGTAGGGAAGACCACCACTACAGCCAATGTAGGAGCAGCATTAGCCAGGTTGGGCGAAAAAGTGGTGGTCGTGGATGTGGATGTGGGGCTGCGCAACCTGGATGTGGTCATGGGGCTGGAGGGCCGCGTGGTCTACGACCTGATTGACGTAATTGAAGGCCGTTGCAAGCTACGCCAGGCCCTCATCCGCGACAAACGTATCGAAGGGCTGGCTTTGTTGGCAGCCTCGCAGACCAAAGACAAGGAATCGCTCGACCCGGAAAAGTTTCGCCATATTGTGGGGGCGATGCTGGAAGAAGAGGGCTTTGACCGGGTGCTGATTGACTCGCCTGCGGGCATCGAGAAGGGCTTCCAAACCGCAGCCACTCCTGCCGAGGGCGCGCTGGTGGTGGTCAACCCTGAGGTCTCGAGTGTGCGCGATGCTGACCGGATCATCGGGATGCTGGAGGCCCGTGAAATCCGCGAAAACTTTCTGGTCATCAACCGGTTGCGTCCCAAGCTGGTACAACGGGGCGACATGCTCTCGGTGGAGGATGTGGTGGAAATTCTGGGCATCAAGCCTATTGGCATTGTGCCCGAGGACGAGGGAGTGCTGATTTCCTCCAACCAGGGCGAGCCGCTGGTGCTTAAGAACGGTTCTGTGGCCGGAAAGGCCTTTTTGGAGATTGCTCAGCGGGTTAGGGGAGAGGATGTGCCGTTCACGCCAATGGGCGACTCGCCCGGCTTTTTGGGGACGCTACGGCGGCTGTTTGGAGGTAGATGATGGGTTGGTGGCCTTTTGGTGCGAAAAGCAGCAAGGATCAACTCAAAGACCGCCTTAAGGTGGTGCTGGCCTATGACCGCGCCCATCTTTCTCCCGGTATGGTCGAGCAGCTCAAACAGGATCTGCTGGCCGTGCTAAAACGCTACTTCCCTGATGAGGACAATCTTTCTATCCACGTAGAGACCTTTGATGACAAGATGAAGCTCCAGGCCGACGTACCCATTCCGAAGTGATGCCGGTTTTGCTTTGAAGCGGAACGGGTATCACGCCCTATACTGAACGATGGTTCCATGATATTGTTGCGGCTTCTCCACTAGCAGCCTGACCAGGGCCTGGGCCACTTCCTGGGGGCTGTGCAGTTCACCGCGCTTTTGGGATCCCCCAAAGCGCTCGCGCAGGGCAGGGCCACCGCTTCCTTCCGCACTGCGGTGGTGGGCCTGCATCGCGGTGTCCACATGCCCAGGCCGATAAACAAAACAGGTGATGCTGGGATGCTCCAAGGCCAGTTGCTTAGCCAGATATTCCTCGGCAGCCTTGGTTGCGCCGTACACGCCAGAACCAGGGAAGTTGAGCTCTGTTGCCCCAGAGCCTAGAAAAACGGCCAACCCGCCGCCGCTGCGCAACAGGTTGGGGTAGGCGTAGCGGGCCAGCAGATAACTGGCCTTCAGGTTGACCGCTACCAGCTCGTCAAAATGGGTCTCGGAAAGCTCTGTCACCAACGGCCCGGAGTGCAGAACCGCGGCATTGTGGATGAAGCCGCCGAAATTCCCCAGCACCTTTGCAGCCTTCACCATAAACTGCACGGTCTGATCCTGGCTTGCGTCTCCCACCACCGCCCGCACCTGCGCCCCGAGTGCCCTGCAATCCTCGACGACGTGTTCCAGGGCTTCTGGGTTGCGTGCGTTCAGCACCAGACTGGCCCCCGCTTTGGACAGCTCGAGCGCCACAGCTTCGCCGATGCCCCGGCTGGCCCCGGTCAGGATGAGGGTTTGCTGGTTCAGATCCATCAAAGGTCGTTCTGGGTGGCAATTTTACCGTGGAATTTGCGCGGACTGCCTTCCAGGATACGCACCAGCGCTCTGGCCGATTGATCGGGGGTGAGTACCCGGCCCTGCGATTTATACCCTTTGAACAGTGGGCGCAAGGTCTCGCTCCCCCCACCCTGGGCCTCGCGGAGCTGTTTTTGCATATCGGTTTCGACCAGGCCGGGGCGGTAGACAAAACAGGTGACCTCGGGGGCCTCCACTGCGAGTTGCCGGGCCAGATGTTCTTCGGCAGCCTTGGCGATGGCATAGATGCCCATCCCCGAGATGTTGTATTCGGCCACGCCCGAGCCCAGAAACACCGCGATGCCGCCGGACTGACGGATCAGATGGGGGTAGGCAAAGCGTGCCAACTGATAGCCCCCCTTGACATTGGATTCCATGATTTCGTCGTATTGTGACTCGATCAGTTCGTAGGCCAGCGGCCCTGCATTCAAGATGCCCGCATTGTGGATGAAGCCCGCAAAGGTTCCGATTTGCAGTGCAGCACTGACTAAAGCCTCGGCCACGGTGCTGCTGGCCGCACTCCCGGCCACCGCTTCGCAGCGCACGCCCAGGTCGCGCACCTCGTCGCGCACGAACTCGAGGGCGGTCTGGTTGCGAGCACCAATAACCAAATTGGCCCCAGCCTTGGCCAGTTCCAGGGCCAGGGCTTCGCCAATGCCCCGGCTGGCTCCGGTGATGATGAGGGTTCGACCCTTAAGTTTCATGCCCTGTATATACGCTGGATTGCTTCAAACTGCTAGGGTCAAGTAAACCTAAGGCCGAAGGCTCTTAGCTTCAAGCGATGGGAAGAGCCCTTTTATAGCCAGCACGTGCTCTTTGTTAGCTAAGAACTTGTTGTAGAGCGGAGTCACTGTGAAAACCGCGATAAGCGCTACAGGCTGTTCAAGCCGAAACTTTGTTGAAAGCCTCGACCACTTGCTGGGTGAAGGCGTGGGTGCTGGCCTTGCCCCCCAGGTCGGGGGTGGGGTTGACCGAGAGGGCTGTGGTTACGGCGGCCTCTAGCTTTTGGGCCACATCGGGATGGCCCAGGGCATGGGTTAGCAGCATTGCTGCTGAGAGGATGGCGGCGGTGGGGTTGGCGATGCCTTTACCCGCAATATCGGGGGCCGAGCCGTGCACTGGCTCGAACAGGGGGGTTTTTTCACCCAGACTGGCCGAGGGCAGCAGGCCCAGCGAGCCGGGCACAACCGAGGCCAGATCGGAGAGAATATCGCCAAATAGGTTGCCCGTCACCACCACATCAAAGCGCCCTGGCCGGGTGACCAGGTGCATAGCCATAGCGTCTACATACTGGTGTTCCAGGGACACCTCGGGATAGCTTTTGTGCGCCTCGCCCACGGTCTTACGCCAGAACTCGCCCACCTCGAGTACGTTGGCCTTGTCCACGCTGCATACCTGGCCCCGCCGCTTGCGGGCAGCCTCGAAGGCCACCCTGGCAATGCGCTCGACCTCGGGCTTGCTGTAGCGCTCGGTGTTCCAGCCCTCGGCCTCGCTCATGCCGCGCGGAGTCCCGAAATAAATTCCACCCGTGAGTTCACGGATCACCAGCACGTCCACCCCCCGGGCGATTTCGGGTTTGAGGGGGGAGAGGTGCTCGAGGCCGGGCAGAACCCTGGCCGGACGCAGGTTGGCGTAGAGGCCGTGGGCCTTACGCAAAGCCAGCAGCCCGGTTTCGGCCCGCAGGTGCCGCGCCACGTGATCCCACTTTGGGCCGCCGATGGCCCCCAGCAGGATGGCGTCGGATTCCAGACAGCCCTTCTGGGTCACTTCGGGAAAGGGTTCACCATGGGTGTCTATGGCGTTGCCGCCAAACGGGAAAGCCTCAAACTCCAGATGCAGACCGTAGATCCGGTCGGCAGCCTTCAGAACCTCTACCGCAGCACTGGTTACCTCGGGGCCGATGCCATCACCGGGGAGTAGAGCAATTTTGGGCATTTACACATCCTTCCTCTCCCCCCTCAGCGGGGGAGGGAGCTGAACTAGCGAGTGGCCCTGGGCAGCCTTGCAGACGCCTGTTCCAGCAAATCGCCAGCCTCCAGCAGGTCGGCAATCGGATCCCAGCGGCCTTCGGTCAGGGCTTTCTGGGCGGTGGTGGGAAGGCCAATCGTGAAAGACCGCTCGCCGTAGCGCACCTCGAGGTTTTCAATGTCCACGGTGACCTCGAGGCCAGGTTCTTGCTTAACAGCCCAGACCAGGGTTTCAAGGTCGGCCCTGGCTGCTGCCACACACGGTACCCCGAGGGCGGTGGAGTTGCCGAAGAAAATCTCCGCAAAGCTCTCGCCGATGATGGCGCGAAAGCCTGCCCGGTAGATGGCCTGGGGCGAGTGCTCCCGCGAGGAGCCACAGCCGAAGTTTGCACCCACCAGCAGGATCGAAGCGCCCTGGAAGCGGGGGTCGTTGAGGGGGTGTGGTTTTTCTGAGCCGTCGGCGTTGAAGCGTTCGTCATAAAACAGAGCTTCGCCCAGCCCATCGAAGGTGACTACCTTCAGATACCGTGCGGGCGTAATGCGGTCGGTGTCTATGTCGTTGGCGGGAACATGTACGGCCCGCCCGCGCACCTGTTTGACTGGTTCTAAAGCCATCTATTCTTCCTCCTTATCCTTGAACGCTGCCAGGATGCCCCAGATACCGGCTATCGCCGAGATGGCACTGAAGGCAAAACCCAGTACAAAGACCACCCAGCTAATCAGGGGACTGCGGTCCATATTGCCGTACCACAGCCCCAGCGTTGCGAGGGCGAGCAGTACCGAGACCGCCACCATCGCCACTCCACGAAGAAGTTCTGTTGTTGCCAAACACCCACCTCTACTTGTTATCCCACACCCATCAGACCAGGGGCTTTCCGACTAACAGCCTAGCACTGTCGAGCGACGTTTACGAGAAAGAGCATGCCCTCTGACTCAGTTAAGCCCGGATGGGTTCAAACTCCCCCTCAACCGGGTGTCCGTGCTGCCTGCAAAAGCGCGAACGATCCGATTACGCGTCCACCAACTCCCCCACCCCGAAAACTTCTCTTGCGTCGCTCACCCTGCCCGTCACCGCCGCCGCTACCACCATCAACGGCGACATCAGCACGGTGCGGCCCGTGGCGCTGCCCTGCCGCCCTTTGAAGTTGCGGTTGGAGCTCGAGGCGCACAGCTCGTCCCCGATCAGCTTATCCGGGTTCATGGCCAGACACATCGAACAGCCCGCGCTGCGCCACTCGAAACCAGCTTCAGTGAAGATTTTGTCAATGCCCTCCTCCTCACAGGCTCTGGCCACCTGCTGCGAACCGGGCACCGCAATGGCCCGCACCCCCGGCGCAACCCTGTGCCCCTTGAGGTATTTGGCGGCTTCGCGAAAGTCGGAGAGGCGACCATTGGTACAACTGCCCAGGAAAGCCACGTTGACCCTGACACCCTTGATAGCCTGGCCGGGCTGGAGGTTCATGTGCTTGAGGGCTTCTTCCAGCCCAGCCCGCTCGGCCTGGGGATAGTCGGCGGGGTTGGGCACCCGATCGGTAATGGCGCAACCCTGGCCGGGGTTGATGCCCCAGGTTACGGTGGGGGCAATCTCCTCGGCCCGGATCTCGACCATATCGTCGTAGTGGGCATCGGGGTCGGAGGCCAGGGCCTGCCAGCGCTGAACAGACTGCTCCCAGGCTGCACCCTTGGGCGCATAGGCTCGACCTTGCAGATACTCGAAGGTGGTCTGGTCGGGGTTCACATAGCCGCAGCGCGCCCCCCCCTCGATGCTCATGTTGCATACGGTCATGCGCTCTTCCATGCTGAAGTTGTCGAAAACACTGCCGCCATACTCGTAGGCGTAGCCGATGCCACCGTTCACGCCCAGCACCTTGATGATGTGCAGGATCACGTCCTTGGCATACACGCCGGGTTGCAGGCTGCCATCTACATTGATGCGGCGTACCTTTTGCTTGGCCATGGCCAGGGTCTGGGTAGCCAGCACATCGCGCACCTGGGTGGTGCCGACACCAAAGGCAATCGCACCAAAGGCGCCGTGGGTGGCGGTGTGGCTATCACCGCAGGCAATGGTCATACCGGGCTGGGTGATTCCGTTCTCGGGGCCGATGATGTGGACGATGCCCTGAAGGCCCGAGGTCACATCGAAGAAGGTGATGCCGAAGTCCCGGACGTTCTTACGGAGCTGGCGGATCATCTCGTCGGCCTGGGGATCTTCGAAAGGCTCCAGGAGGGAGTGGGTTGGCACAATGTGGTCTACAGTGGCGAAGGTACGTTCGGGAAAGCGAACTTTTAGACCCAGGTCGCGCAGCATGCCGAAGGCCTGTGGGCTGGTGACCTCGTGGATGAGATGGGTATCTATGAATAGCTGGGTTTGTCCGTTGGGAAGTGTTCTGACGGCGTGGCTTTCCCAGACTTTTTGGTACAGACTTTTTCCCATGTGGATGGCTCCTCCTCTACTTGTAGGTAGACCTTTAGCAAAGATCTCAGAGGCTACTGCCCTGGGATCCGAGGTGCAGCAGACCAGGTGATTCCACGATAGGTCTGCAACATGCCCCGGCCAAAAGCCCCTCGGATACTGCACAGGGGCTGGCGCAACTTAGACCCCTCAAGCAGGGCTTACCAGGATCTGCTTTACCCGATCCGGCATTCCCAGAAGTATAAAGTTTGGTATACCAAACGTCAAGATAAAGGCCTGAACTGCTTATCAGGACAGCATAACGGGCCATGTGGAAGTGCCGGAGGTTGTTTTAGCCGCAACCTGGCTCTGGAAGCCAGTATGCTGGGATTGATGTTGCTGACGCGGCTGGGACAGGGGCGGGAGGCCGAGGTATTTGCCTGGGCCGACGGCTATGTGCTAAAGCTGTTCTGGCCCGAGTTTTCACATGCCGACGCCGAGTTGGAAGCCCGCCTGACCCAGCAAGTCTGGCTTATGGGGGTGCCCTCGGCCAAGGTAGAAGACGTGCTCGAGATGGAGGGACGCTGGGGCATGGTTTTGCAGTGGATCAAAGGGGTTCCCCTGACCGACTACATCCAGACCGACCCCAGCCGCCTGCGATTTGCGGCCCAGATGCTGGGGGCCTTGCACCGTCAACTCCACAGCAAAGCGGCTGGACAGCTACCGTCCCAGCGCCTGCAACTGATCCGCCGGATTCAGGCCTGCCGACTTCCCCTCGAGCTACGTGTGGCCTTGCTCAACCATTTGGAACAGCTTCCCGACGGAACTGCACTTTGCCACGGCGATTTCCACCCCGAAAACGTGCTGGTGTCCGAGGACGGGGTATATGTGATTGACTGGCCGGGCGCCATGCGCGGGAACCCGGTGGCCGACATTGCCCGCACCACCCTGCTGGTGCTCTACAGCGAACTCCCCCCCGATTTGCCAGGGCGCGAAGAAATCATGCACCAGCGGGAGCAGTTTTATCAGACCTACCTCGAGCACTACCAGACCTTCTCGGGCTTAGACCTGGCCCAGCTCCAGGCCTGGATGCCCATCGTAGCCGCTGCGCGGCTGCGCGAGAACATCCCTTCGGAGGAGTCCCGCTTGATGTCGTTGATTGAAAACGGTCTGGCCGGATCGCCAGCGCCGCTAATTCGCCACTTTACTTGAGCTGCAGGAATCAAACCGGGTGCTCTATCCAGCCTTCAGGCCCTATGCTAGAAGGTTGAACTTTCTCCAATCTGGAAAATGCAGGCGAAATGGGAACAAGAGGAACTACGACACGATGCAGATGACCCGCCAGACAGAGAAAACGGTAGCAGGGGTGGCCAAGAAACCAGGGATACCATGAAAAACGGTATTGGACTGGGTGTATCGCTGGACAAAGTGGGTGACAGCCTTTTTTTCAGATAGAAAGGGTAGAAAAGTAACAGCCAGTAACCCTTGAACAACGGAAGCAAGAGAACCAGCGATTGAGACGAGAGAATGAGGTATTTTGTCAGAGTTTGAAATACCAAACAAAGCTACC
>NZ_CALMCQ010000278.1 GCF_937863175.1 uncultured Meiothermus sp.
ATGTTTTCCTCGAGCCCCAGACCCCACACCCCTGGCTGGAACGCTGGCCGGGCGACGTGAAGCTACCGCCCGCCGAACCCCCGGCCCTGTGGGGTGAATTGCTGGTTCGCCTGCACCAGCCCAACCCCGATGGCTTTGTAGCCGCTGGAATACTGCAACTGATGGCCATGGCTCGAGCCGTCGTTCGTTACCGACGGGGTTTGTTTCAGTAAACCCTTCCTCCCAGCGGTACTTCTCGCTCCACTGCCAGCAGCACCACCCGCCCCTGTGCATCGGGTAGGCCCAGCACCAGCACTTCGGACTGGAAGCCCACGATGTTGCGCTCGCCGAGGTTGGTCGCACAAATTACCATGCGCCCCACCAGGGTTTCGGGGGTATAGAGATCGGTGAGCTGGGCGCTGCTTTGTTTTGTCCCAAACTCGCCCAGGTCTACCCATAGCTTGTAGGAGGGCTTGCGGGTCTTCTGGTGGGGCTCGGCTTTCTGAATGCGTCCGACGCGCAGCTCGAGGAGCTGGAAAGCTTCGTAAGGCGTCATGGGGTTAGTGTCAATGGTCAATAGCCGATAGTCAATAGTCGATAGCTAATAGCCGATAGCTAATAGCCGATAGTCAATAGACCATAGACCATAGACCATAGACCTTGGACTCTACCCTCGACGTTGGCTGCCCCATATACTGCTAGCTGTGCAACGCTTGCTCGACCAGGCTGCTATTCTTATTCGGGATGCCCGCGAACTTTCACCAGAGCGGGCGGTGGGTTCGTTGAAGGAGTCGGTGGGTTTGCTGGAAGCGGTTCGACCCTCCAGAGAACGCGACGGTATGATGGCCCTGGCCTATTTGCGCCTGGCCCAGATGCAGCGTCAATTGGGGAAGCGCATCGAAGCCGAGCGGGCCTACATGCTGGGATATAGCTATGCCCGCAGCTCGAGGGAGGAGCGGGTGCGCCGCCTGGCGGAAAAACTCAGCGAGGAGTTCACAAATAACGTTCAGGGATAAATGTCCTTTGCTGGAATAGGCTATTTTGAAATGGCTACAGGGAACACCTGTGGGCGACCAGGGAGGAAACAAGAACCATGGGTCAGATGTTGGGTGATATCGCCGCTATTCTAATTGCCCTGTCGGGCGTTGCGGTCATTATCGGGGTTGTTTTCATCAAGCGGGGGGATCGGGTCTGGCACCCTCGAGCCATGCTGGTGGCCTCGGCACTGGCTGGGCTGTTCCTGGTGTTTTATCTGCTTAAGTGGGGCCTGTATGGAACCACCAGTTACGCTGGCCCAGAGGAGTGGCGGGTGGCCTATTTTGCTCTGCTGGTCAGCCACATCGTTCTGGCTGCTGCCAATGGGCCGCTGGTATTATGGCTGCTCTACAATGCCTTCAAGAGTCGCTTTGATATACACCGAAGGTGGGCCCGCTGGACCGTTCCGGTCTGGCTCTACGTGGCCGTGACAGGCTGGGTTATAGATCTGATTCTGCGCACCCACGGTGAATCGGCGGGTGGTATTAGGTTTTGACACTGCGTTCCAGGGCGATGGTCGCAGTGAACGCACCATTCACGGAACCTGGAGGGATCCGAGGGGCGGTATTCAATTGCAAATCACCTGAAAATCACCCTGAGAACCCTGTCCTCGTGCACGTGTTATTGCAACCGGTTAGGCACATGATTGCACTGCGCACCCCCTGTGGAGGTATGCTCGGGAGCATCGGGGAATACACTGGGCTTCACAGAACCACAGCGGGTAAGGACATGCGTCTTTGTGAGGCCGGTATCACGCGGTGGAGATTATCCTGCAGCTTTCTTTCCCCAGGCCTCCAGTACGATTCGACCCTCGGATACCCTGGCCCGCTCGGGGCCACGGGTGCCTGGTTCGCCATCGGGCGCCTGGGCCACATGATGGGCGATGCGGATCTGCTTGGCTTCCAGGCTCATGGCCCAGATAGCGGCCCCTTCCTGTCCGGTGGCCCCAGCATGGGCCAGCCCGCGCAACTTTCCCACCACAATAATGTCTCCGGCAGCAATGACCTCAGCCCCAGCGTTCACGTCTCCCAGAATTACCACCGTGCCCGGTGACTCCACCCTGGCTCCCGACCGGAGGGTCTGGTCAATTACTTCGGTGTAGGGGATGTATTTTTCGCCCCGCTGGGATCTGAACTGCAAGCCCCGTTCCCGGCCTAGCTCGAGCAAAGCTTCCAACACCCCCTGGTTCACCACCCCAGAGACTTCCACCTCCAGGGGCAGATCTGGCAACTCGGCCAGGGCCTTGCGGAGCATCTCGGGGGTTTCGTTGCCGTCGAGCCGAAGGGCCAGAGCGTTGAGGGTTGCCCGAATACGCATGCAAAGAGGTTATACCAGAAAACCAGCGGTGGGCGTAAGACTTTTGCAGAAGTCGCAGAGGGCCCATCGCCGATAGCTACGCTGGGCACGGTAGCTCTTCAGGGCATACCGGCACTTCCGCTCGAGGTCTTGTGGGCTGGTTTTCCTCGACTTCGACCCTTTTGAGAACCGCGACAGGTGGCCTGGCACTCAGCGGTTGGCAATGTGGATAGCCTGCTTGTGCAGGTGTTCGGCAGCCTCCATGATGCCCTCGGAAAGGGTGGGGTGGGCGTGGATAGTCAAACCCAGATCGGAGACAGTCGCCCCCATCTCGAGGGCCAGGGTTGCTTCGCCAATCAGGTCGGAGGCGCTGGGCCCCACGATGTGCGCCCCCAGCAGCAGGTCGGTCTCGGCATCGCCGATGAGCTTGATCAGGCCGTCGGTAGCATCCAGGGTCATGGCCCGGCCCGAGGCCGAGAGCGGAAACTTACCCACCTTAACCTTGTAGCCGGCCTTGCTGGCTTCTTCCTCGGTCATCCCCACTGCGGCCCACTCCGGGCTGGTGTAGACCACGTTGGGTATTTGATAGTCCATCACCGCGTTGCCGCCCGCCGCATTCTCGGCTGCAATCAAACCTTCTTTCATGGCCTTGTGGGCTAGCAGGGGTGGGCGGGTCACATCCCCGATGGCGTAGATGCCGGGTACGCCCGTCTCCATCTTTTCGTTGGCGGGCACGTAGCCGCGCTCATCCACCTTCACGCCAATGGCCTCGAGGCCCAGCCCCTGGCCTCTGGGCCGTCGCCCGGTGGCTATCAGAATTTTGTCTACCACCAGGGCTTCTTGCTTGTGGGTCTTTACGTCTTCGAGCGTAACGTGCAGGCCGTCTCTTTTCTTGTCCACCTTCACGCCCCTGGTGTTGGTGCGAATGGTAATGCCCTGCCTGCCCAGAATTTTGGCCAGCAGGTTGGCGGTCTCGGGGTCGGCAGCGGGCAGAATCTGGCTCAGGAACTCGATTACGGTGACCTCGGCCCCCATGCGCTTGTAGACCTGGGCGAACTCGAGGCCAATCGCACCCCCCCCGATACAGAGCATCCGTTTGGGGAACTTGTCCTCTACCCGCAGCGCCCCCGTAGAGTCAATGATCTCCTTCTGGTCCACCTCGAAGCCCGGCAGGGAGTTGGGTTCGGAGCCTGTAGCGACGATGAAGGTTGTGCCCTGGATGCGCTCACCCCCTACCTCGATGGTGTTTTTGTCCACAAACTTGGCGAAACCGGTCTTCAGCTCAACCTTGTTGCCCTTGAAGAGCTGCGAGACCCCCCCGGTGAGCTTCCTGACGATGCCATCGCGCCAGCCTCCCAGTTTTTTCAGATCTACTCTGGCCTCCTTCACTTCCAGCCCAAAGGCGCTGCCATGCTTGATGCCTTCCAGCTCCTCGGCGGCATGGAGCAGGGCCTTGGTAGGAATACAGCCCACATTCAAGCAGACCCCGCCCACATACTCGGCCTCGACGGCCAGCACTTTCTTGCCCAGTTGAGCCGCCCGGATGGCCGCATGGTAGCCGCCAGGACCGGTTCCGATCACGATCACATCGTAGAGGGTTGACATAACGATCCCATTCTAGTGAGTGCATTTGCGAAAAACAAAATTTGCCAGCCGAAAAACTACCAGACTTCCAGGAACAGCCGCTCGGGTTTTTCCAGCAGCCGGATTACTTCCTTACAAAACCGTGCGGCTTCGGCCCCGTCCACCAGCCGGTGGTCGAAAGAAAGTGAGAAGTACATCATCTGGCGCACCACAATCTGGTCGTTTTCGTTCACCACGGGGCGCTTCTGGATCGAGTGAATCCCCAGAATGGCGGCATCCGGCACGTTGATGATGGGGAAGCTGAACAAGGCCCCAATGCTCCCGATGTTGGTCACACTAAAGGATGAACCAGCCATCTCCTCGAGGCTCAGTTTGCCACTGCGGGCCTTATCGGCCAGCTCGGCGATTTCGCGGGCCAGGTTCAACACGCTCTTGCGATCCACGTCCCGCAGCACCGGCACAATCAGGCCGTTCTCGGCGGCTACCGCCATGCCAAGGTTGAAATAGTTTTTGAGCACGATTTCTTGCCGGGCCTCGTCGAGTGAGCTGTTGAGGGAGGGGAATTTCTTTAGTGCGATGGCAATGGCTTTGAAAATGAAGGGCAGGTATGAGAGCTTCACCCCCTGGGCTTCGGCATCGGCCTTGAGCCGACTGCGCAGGGCAACCAGCTCGGTCATGTCAATCTCGTCCACCGTCAGAGTCCGCACCGTGTAGAGATGCGAGGCCACCATCTGGCTGGCGATAGCCCGCCGCAGGCCCCGCAAGGGAAGCCGGGTCTCGCGGTCCTGGTAGCCGCTGGGGGTTTTGTACTGCACCGGAGCAGGAAAGCCTGGGGCGGCTCGGGGGCT
>NZ_CALMCQ010000279.1 GCF_937863175.1 uncultured Meiothermus sp.
GAGGTCGGCCTGCTGGGGCTCGGCCCCCTCGAGCCACCAAGTGAGCTGTCCGGGGCAGTTGGTCTGTACGGTCAAGCGGTCGCCGGGCCGCAAGGCCCGGAGGGGGTCGGCAAAAGTCCAGACCGCCGTGCGCCGCACGAAATGGCGCTCTAACTCTTCGGGCACGTCCTGCCCCAGCTCTCGGTAGACGTTCTTCAGGTGGGTGCGGAACAGCGCGTCGAACCCGGCGTCGTTGCCCGAATCCTGATCCTCGCCGAACCACCAGAACCAGTCCGAGCCCTCGGCGGCGTAGAGCGCCTCGAAGGCGGCGGGATGGGTCATCGGGGTGGTCCCGGAGCGCTCAAGGGCCTCTCGAGCCCGCAACAGCAGCTCCCAGGCTTTGTTCTCCTCCTCCTCGCCGATCCAGGTGCCCAGGTCTGCACCCGGCGCGGAGCCGTTCTCGTCGATCCAGGAGCCGGTGAAAAGGTCGTAGACCTTGACCTGGCCGGGGGCCGGATGGGGCACGATGCCCCGCGCCGGGTTGCCCTCCAGGTATTCGGCGAAGGTCACGGTCTCGACCTCGGTGTCCCGCCCCAAGAGCCCGTACAGGGCGTGGAAGAAGGGCCGGGCATCCTCGCAGTAGGCCCCCCAGGCGTTCTCGCCGTCGAGGATCACGCTGAGAACCGGGTCTTGTTCGCCCTCGGCGCGGTAGGCGAAGCGTTGCTTGATCTCGTCCAGAAAGGCCCGCGCCACCGGCTCGAAGTCCTTGCAGCCCTGGTAGCGGAAGCCGATGTTGTCGGAGAGCGCGGTGTCGCGGAAGAACACGCTGAGTGCGTGCCCACCCTCCTCGGCGCGATAGGGCCGGGCCAGCACCGTAGGGTTGCCGGTGTCGTAGCCGAACTGTCCGCTGCGGGCCAGCACGCCCTGGTCGGTGGCGATCCAGCCCACCCCCTGTTGACCAAAGAGCGGTATCACCGACTGGCCGACCGCACCCTCGGCGGGCCACATCCCCCTGGGGGGCCGTCCGAAGTGGTGGCGGTAGTGGGCCACGGCTTTCTCGACCTGGGCCTGGGCATCCTGCGGGTAGGCAAACCGGCGGGGAAGCCTGGTTCCGGGGCGATCCAGGCTGGCCCGGTCGGTGTCCACCAACAAGGGCAGGATGGGGTGGTAGAAGGGGGTGGTGGAGACCTCGAGCTGGCCCCCGTCCTGAAGCTCGCGGTGCAGCGGAACCACCGCCCGCATGATCTTGTACTGCTCGGCCAGCATGGCCTCGAGGTCGGCCTGACTGAAGCCGCGACCCTGCTCGACCCAGCGCCGTACCGAGGCCCCCTCGCCCGTCACCAACGCCACCTCCCCGGTGCGGAACTCCAGCCCGAACCAGGCCAGGTTGAACCACATCTGTAGGTCGCGGTAGTCCTGGGCGCTGAAGGGCTGACCTGCCGCCCGCTGCTCGAGGAGTTCCTTGTAACGGCGGTGGGGGTAGATCTGGTGGTGCCAGTCAGCGCTGAAAAACCCCCTCAGAATGCGCTCTTGCTGCTCCGGGCTGAGGCCCTCAGCCGGGGTCAGGGTGAGTTCTTGGGCCTGGTCGGTGGCCCCGCGCTCGAGGTAGTCCTGAAGCTGCCACAGCAGCACCGGGGTCAGGTTGACGGTCAGGTGAACCTCGGGGTGCTGGGCCGCCAGCGCCGCCATCGGGTAGTAGTCGCGGATGGCGTGCAGCCGCACCCAGGGCTCGAGATAACTGCCCTTCGGACTCGGGGCGGCGGTGTCCTTGTAAAGCGGCTGGTGCTGGTGCCAGAGCAGGGCCAGGTAGAGCTTGGGGCCGACCTTGAAGCCCGCCTGAGGCCCGGCGACCTCGCCGCCAGGAAAGGTGCCAACCACCCGGTAGCGCACCTCCTCGCCCTTGCCGAACGGCCCCAGTTCGGCCTGCCAGTAGCTGTTGTGGCCCTGGTTGCGCTGCCACCGTGCCGCGACAGTTTGCGGGGACAGGTCGGCCACCCGGTACTCCACCCACACGGCCTGGCCGTCCTGTACCGGCTGGGTGCCGATGGTCAGCCTCACCCGCTCGCCGGGGCTGGCCCGGCGGGGGGTGCGAGGTGCGTCGGGGGTTAGGTGCCACAGTTCCATGACTCGAGTCCTTTCCAGAGCTCAGCCGCAGGCTCGAGCTAGTGGCAGCCCCGGTGCGACCTGGGCTCAGCCTGGGCCGATTCCGCTTCGGACTGCCGCTTGGCCGCGAACCCGGCCTTGTAGGTCTCCTCGTAGACCTGCCCTTCGCCCGGCTGGCGCGGCGACGGGGCGGGGGCGTGCTGGTGGGCCTCCCGGCCCGCTTGGGGCTGGGTGTCGCGGTCGTGGTTGTGCCCGCCGTGACCTCCGTGCCCGTGACCCCCGTGGCCCCCCAGGTGCATCAGCATCATGCCGCCGAAGAGCAGGAAGGGCAGGCTGCCGGGGTACAACACGTAGACCACCACACCCCCGGCGAGTGCCAGAACCAGTCCGTAGCGAGCCAGAAAACCTTGAGCGTTTTTCATATCCCTTCTCCTCACGATCTCCGGGGCCGTCCAGACGTGTAAAGAGGTGACCAGTGTGTTGCCGTCAGGTTAAGTTTCTGTAAAGCCTGCTGGGCCACCGTCCCCTCGCGCTTCAACAGGGCCACCGGTATGCAAGAAGGATAACCCACCCCAGGTGGGGTGGGTAGGGACATACATCCTAGAAACCCGATCAGGCCGTCCGGTCGCGTTGACACCGGGCTCACCGGGCCGCAGCGGCTAACGGCCCGGCAATTCCGGGCTTGTGGGGCCGTTGACCCGCTCGACCCGGCAGCGGGTGCCGTTGAACACCGGCATCCCGGTGAAGCGGTCGAGGGCGCGGTCGTCGTGGAGAAAGTTGACGTTGACCCCAGGGTGGCTGCGGCTGACCCGCATCCCGCTCTCGTAGGTGTGCCCCCAGAACTGCTGGACGGCGACGACCCCCGGTCGCACGTCGGGCGAGACGCGGGCCTCGATCTCGACGGAGCCGGTGGGGGAGGTCACCCTGACCCGCTCGCCCTCCGCGATGCCCAGGCGGGCGGCGTCGGCCTCGCTCAGGGTCGCCCAGTTCCCCTTGAGCTTGTCCATCAGGGCCGGAATGTTGTGCGTCCAGGAGTTGAAGCTGGCCGCCCGCCGCGCCCCGGAGATGAGCAGGAGGGGGAAGTCCGGGGTGGGGTCGGGCGGGGATCGCAGGGCCTCGTGCAGCGCCCGGACGAACTCCTCGGGGGCCAGGTGCAGCTTGCGGTCGGGGGTGTGCAGACCCCGCCCCAGCAACTCGCCGTAGCGCACCTCCCCCAGCTTGATGCCGCCCGGCGTGCGCTTCAGCCGCCCGAGGTCGAGCTTTCCCAGCAGCAGGTACTGGAACAGCAGATCCTCGCTGAAGTCGATGCCCAGGCTGTCCAGCAGCCGGGCGGCGCGATCCAGGAGGGGGTCGTTGAGGAAGGGAACCCCGGCGGCGCGGGAGAGGTCTTTGAAGACGCGCCACTCGCTCCTGGCCTCGCCCCTCGGTTCGACCACCTTGTGCTTCCACTCGGCGTAAGGGTAGGGCTCGAAGTTGGTGGTGAGGAAGTGCCAGGTGCCCTTCTCGAACACGGTCGCCGCCGGGAGGGCGTAGTGGGCGAAGCTGGCGGTGTCCGAGGGGTAGATGTCCACGCAGACCAGCAACTCCAGCCGCCGCAGGGCGGCCTCGATCTTGGCGGTGTTGGGGAAGCTCAGGACGGGGTTGCCCGCCACCACGAGCAGGGCGCGGATGCGCCCTGGGTCGTCGGAGAGCACGTCGTCGGCCAGGACGCTGGCCGGGGGGCCGCCGAAGATCTGCGGGTAGCCGCCGACCCGCGAGGGGGCGGGGTTGCGCCGCCGGGTGAAGCGCTCGATCAGCTTGGGGATGTCCAGCACCCCAGGGTTGAAGTAGAGGCCGCCGGGCCGGTCGATGTTGCCGGTGATGGCGTTGAGGGTCATCACCGCCCACTCGGTGAGGGTGGTGTTGTGGCCGGTCTGCACCCCCACGCGGGTGGTGACGAAGGCTCCGTCGGCCTGGGCGAACTCGTCGGCCAGGCTTTCGATCTGGGCCTGGGGAATGTCGGTGCGCTCGAGCAGGGGTTCGAGTTCAAGGCCCTCGGCCAGCTCGAGCCAGGGCTCCAGGCCGGTGGCGTAGCGCCGCAGATAGTCGCCCCGGTAGCGCCCGGAGCGCAGGATGCGCCGGATCATGCCCAGCAGCAAGAACAGGTCGGTGCCCGGTCGGATGGGCAGGTGCAGGTCGGCGATCCGGGCCGTCTCGGTGCGGCGGGGGTCTACCACCACCACCTTGCCCCCCCGGCGGCGAATCCCCTGCAAGTCGGCGCTGATGCGGGGCCGGCGCTGCAATAGGCTCATGCCGTTGGTCACCAGGGGGTTGGTGCCCAAGAGCAGGGCGAAGTGGGCGCGGCTGGGGTCGGGTTGCAGGATCAGGTTCTCGTTGCCCAGTACGCGCCGCGCCACCGCGCCCCGGTCGGTGTACTCCAGCGAGAGCACGTTGAAGGAGTTGGGCGAGCCGAAACCCTGGCAGAAGGTGTTGGTCAGGGTAATGCTCAGGCTGTCGGCGGCGTTGCCCCAGTAGGTGGCGACGGAAGCTGGGCCGTGCCGTGCGCGGATCGCCCGCAGCTTCTGGCCGATCTCGGCCGTGGCCCGCTCCCAGGAGAGCCGCTCCCAGCCCCCCGACCCACGCCGCTGCGGGTGGAGCAGGCGGTCGGGGTCGTTCTGGTAGTCTTGCACGTGCATCCCCTTGATGCAGGCGTAGCCCTTGGTGACGGGGTGGTCGGGGTCGGGGCGCACCCGCAGCATCTGGCCGTCTTCGACTTCGACCTCGAGGCCGCAGAAAGGCTCGCAGGCCCCGACCTTGCAGGTGGTTCGGTAGGTGGGCATGAGCCCCATCGTAAGCGCCCGGTTCGCCCCCCGGCTTGTACGCAACGGCTGTGCCCGCGCTGGGGGCACCGCAAGAACCGCCCCCGGACTTGGGGGCGGTAAAGGTGCTGATGTCGGCGGCTAGCGCAGGCTGGCGAGCTTGAGCCGCATCTGGTAGACCTCCTGGGCCTGGGCGCGCACGATGTCCGAGGCCAGCTTGACGATGACCGGGTTCTGGGCCTTTTGCAGGGCCAGCGTGGCCATCTCGACAGCTTGCAGGTGGTGGGGGATCATGGCCTGGAGGAAGGCCCGCTCCGGGCTGACCGGAGCCTGTGGGGCCTGGGCCGCGTTACCTGTAGCCGGGCTTTGCATCATGTTGCCCGAACCGGGGGCCTGCATCATCCCGCCCGCCCCTTGGTTCGGCATCATCCCGCCCATGCCCATGCCTTGGGTCATGCCCTGGGTCATCATGCGCTGGGCGGCCAGGTTGGTGCCCCCCAAGGCCCCCAGCAGGGCGCGCATCTGGCTGATCTCTCGCTCCTGGTCGCGGATGATAGCGTTGGCCCAGGCGCGAATCTGGGAGTCTTGGGTCTTGCCCAAAACGTCGCGGGCCATCGTCACCGCTGCGCGGTGGTGGGGGATCATCATCGAGAGGAAGGCCTGCTCGAAGGGGGCTCCCTCAAGCATCATCAGCCCCGAGCCTGCCATGCCCATCTGGCCTTGGCCCATCATGCCTTGCATCATCTGCATCATCTGGGCCATCGGCATCATGCCCTGTTGCCCCATCGGCGTCTGCGCCGTCCCGCCGGGCATCGGCAACAACTGTGCCGGGGCGGCGTTTTGATTCTGCGTCGCGGGGGTCGTATCGGGGTGGTGCGGGTCGGCCTGGGCCAGCGTGAGCCCGACCAGAGCGGTGACCACCAAGAGTGCTAGTTGACGTTTCATTCCTATCACCTCGAGGGCGAGTCTAGCCCGCCGTTGTAAAGCTCCTGTAAACCCCCTAGGGGTATTTGTCCCTTGACAGACGGGAAAACTGCTCTGCCTAGAGCAGGGCGAAGAACCCCACCGCGACCACCATCACGCCCAGGCCCAGCTTGACCTGCCCCCGGTGGGTGATGTGCAGGCGGCTGATGCCTCGCAGCACCGCTCGGCTGCTCCCCGCCGCCACCAGCAGCACCAGCGGCAGCACGAAGGCCAGGTTGTACCAGGTCAGCAGGGTGTAGGCGTAGGGCTTGCTGGAGAGGCTGCCGATCAGGGCGGCCACCGCCAGGTACATGGCCCCGCCGCAGGGGATGGTGCAGGTGCCGATCAGCACCCCGCCCACGAAGGCCCCACCCAGGCCGGTCTTGCGCCCCCAGCGGTGGGCCAGCCCGTGCAGAGCGGCGGGCATGGTCAGCCTGAAGGGGCTGCCGGGATAGAAGTATTCCGCCGCCATGACCAGGCCCAGAACGATGGCGATCAGGCCAGCCAGGCGGGTGAAGAGGTGGGTGTTGCCCAAGAGCTGCAACCCGCTGACCTCGACGAACCCCACCCCCAGCGCGAAGTAGAGCAGGAAGATGCCCAGGATGTAGGCCCCCGCCACCGCCCAGACGTAGCGCCGGGCACGGCGCACGTCCTCGAGGTGGCTCGAGCGCTCCACCACGGCCAGCAGCGCCCCCACGAAGAGCAGCAAGGTGGTGATGGCGCAGGGGTTGATGCCGTCGGCGAACCCCGCCAGGCCGGTCAGGGCCAGGGCGGGCAGGGGGTGGTTTTCCAGCCAGGTGGCGGTGGGCAGGGTGAGCTTGGAGGTCAGGGCCAGATACCCACCCAACCCGACCGCCAGCAGGCCCCCTAGGGGGAAGAGCCAGGGGTTGCGAGCGACCCGGCCCATGCTAGGCCTCGACGATCACCTTGCCGCGCATGAAGGGGTTGTCCTTGCCGCCGCAGCAGATGTCGCAGTAGAAGAGGTACTCCCCAGGCCGGTCGAGGGTGAAGCTGAAGGTGCTGGTCTGCTTGGGCGGGACGCGCTCCGCCACCCCCTGCCCCTCGAGCACGAAGTTGTGCCAGCCGCCCCCGTCGCTGTGCAGGGAGTTGTCGAGGTTCACCACGCTCACCGTGACCGACTGGCCCGCTTTCGCGTAGATCACGTTGGGCTGCCAGCCGCCCATGCTGACGCGCAAGACGCTGTCGGCATCGGCCCTGCCAGCCGATTGCAGGTAGGGCCTGAGGAACAGCGCCCCGGCCAGCAGAACCGCAGCCAGGGCCAGTGCGGCGAAAAGGAGGGTTGGGCGACGGGGGGCGGGTTGGTTAGGGCTAGGCTTGGGCATAGGGACTCCTCGAGGAGATTCAAGTTCGGGCGCGGTTTACGAGGTCTTTGAACTGCGGGCGGAGGGTTCGCCCGGCGTGCCCGGCACCCCGACAGCGGGCAGTGCCCAGCGATCCAGGCCCCAGTACCCCGCCGTGCGCCAGGCCAGCACCAGCCAGGTGGCCGCGATGAACATCCAGGGGTTGGAGCTAAGGGTGCCCGCCAGCAGGAAGGCCGCGTTCATCAGCCCGGCGAAGAAGGCCGCGATGCCGCTGAAGAGCCCCACGATCAGGGCTAGACCTACCAAGAACTCACCGAAGGCCACCAGGTAGCCGAACAGGGCGGCGTTGGGCAGTGCCACGTTCTCGATGAACCAGGCGTACCAGCCGGTCACGTCGGGGCGTTCGCCCTCGGCCTTGCCCAGCGCCCTGGTCAGAAAGCCCGAGACGGCGGTTCCCGCGTTCTCGCCGACCCAGGCCGGGTTGTTGATCTTGCCCCAGCCCGCCAGGAGCCAAGTCCAGCCCAGATAGACCCGCAAAATCGCCCATACCGGAGCCAGCCGGGTATCCGCGAACAAGAACCGGGTGATGCCTGGTTCAGGGATTTGTGTGAGTTGGATATTCATCTGATTCCCCTTTCTTTGGCAACCATAACCCACCCCAGATGGGGTGGGTAGAGTCGGATGTCCTGCGGCTGGATTCTAGCGTCCGGCCCGGTAGCTGATGCCGTTGGCCCCGTAGGCGGCAGGGATTTTGGCGACGGCTTGCTGCCGCGCCACGTCAATGACCGTGACGGTGCCCTCGTCGGTGTTGCTGATGTAAGCGAACCGCCCATCCGCTGAGACCACCACCCCGTGGGCGGCCTTGCCCGAGGCGATGGTCTTGATCACGCTGCCGGTGGCCGTCTCGATCACCGAGACATCGCCCGAGCCGGTGTTGGCCACGTAGATGAACCTTCCGTCGGGGGTGGGGTAGACCTGGATGGGGGTCTTGCCCACCGCGATGTTGTTCAGCACCTGACGGCTGGCGGTGTCAATCACCGAGACATGCCCCTGCACGTCCTCGCCCAGATGGGCGTTGCTCGCGTAGAGGTAGCGGCCATCGGGGGTAAAACCCACCTGGGCGGGTTTGGAGACCACCGGGATTTCGGCCACGGCCTCCAGCGAAGCCAGATCAATCACCGTGAGCGAGTTGGAGTTGGTGTTGGCCAGGTAGACCTCGCGGCCATCCGGGCTGATGCGCAGCCCGTGGGGGCTCTGGCCCACCGGGACGGTGGCCCTGACCCTGCGGGTGCTTAGATCCACCACCGAGACCGTGCCCGCGCCGCCGTTGGTCACCAAGGCGGTCTTGCCGTCGGCGCTGACCACCACGTGGGCGGGGTGTTCCCCCACCGGGATTTCGGCCACCAGGGTGTCGGTGTAGGCATCAATCACGCCCAGCGAGTTGGTGCCAGCGTTTGCGGTGTACACGTAGCGCCCGTCGGGGGCCACCTGGACGTTGTGCGGGATGATCTTCCCCCCTTTGTGATCCTCGCCGTCACCCTCACCGGCCATGCCCGGCATTCCGTCCATGTCCTCCGACATGCGCGCCAGGGGGATGTCCTTGATCTTGCGGTTGGTGGCGGCGTTGATCACGCTGACCGAGTCTGAATACTCGTTGGCGACGTAGACCTTGGGAATGCCAGACAGCAGGGCCAGCGACCGCTGTTCG
>NZ_CALMCQ010000280.1 GCF_937863175.1 uncultured Meiothermus sp.
CCGCCGACGCGGTGGGTTGTGGGGTCGGCCAGATTGTCAAATCGCTCATTTTTCTTTGGGCAAGCAGTGGGCAGCCCTATCTGCTTCTGGTATCGGGGAGCAACCGGGTAAACACCCGCCAGCTCGAAGAGCGCCTGGGGGAAAGGCTGGCCAAAGCCGACGCCGAGTATGTGCGCGGCATAACCAGCTTTGCTATTGGAGGGGTGCCGCCCGTGGGACATGAGCAGTATCTAAAAACGCTTATTGACCCCGATCTGTTGCAATACCAGAGGGTTTTTGCTGCTGCGGGAACGCCGTTTGCGGTGTTCGAGCTCACACCAGACGAGCTGCTCGTCCTGACCGGGGGCCACGTACTGCAGGTTACCTGAAGCCCAGCAGGCAGGCCTGGCGGGTATGTTGCAATCGGGTTTTGTGATGGCAGGCCCGTAGCTCATAAAGCTGCCCTGGACAGACATCGCACAGGCAGGCCAGCGCCTGCTTTTGCCCCATTTCTCAGTCTAAATGCCAGGCTATCCGCTATAAGCTATTGGCTATAGACTAATCTAGTAGCATGTTTGGCCTGTTTCGTAAACCCGATGAGCATGTCCAGCGTGAGGGTGAGGCCGCCTTTCGGGTGAGGGTGCGCACGGCCCGCAACGGCGATATTGTGCAATTGCGACTCACCAAGGGCAACGAAATCTCAGCCGCCGATGAAGGGGGTTACTATGTGCGCAAGTTCATTGTTTCGTCGCAGCATCTAGACCGGGCCGTGCTGGAAATCTGGTTTGATTCTGCCTACCGGCCTAAACGCAAAGCAGTCGAGGGGGGCGAACTGGTTCCCATTAAGGAGTGGGCGTGAGATTGCGGCCTTGCTGCAACAACACTTCGTAGAACAACCCCTTAAAGAATCCGTGGAAGGAGTAGGGCCAGGTGGCTGTAACATTGGCTCCCGGAGGCCAGTTGTGCCAGGCAGGGCCCAGGTAGTACAGCCAGTAGCCCGATAGAGTACGGGTGTCGTTGGGGGCCAGCCCTAGCCGGTGGTTGAGGTAGCCCCGCATTCGGCTAGCAGTCAGGAGCAGGTTGAGGTAGGGGTTGCTAAGGGCCAGGCGGGCCTCGGCTTCATCGGCCAGAAAGGGTTGCTCGGGATCCCAGGCGCCAAAACGGCGGATGCGGGCTTCTTGTTGGAGGGCATCCTGCCACGACATCTGAGTCAGGCCGATGGTCTGGGAGATCAGACCGGTGTTGCCCGATCTGCCTGTGTTTTGCGCGAGTTCTGCCGCGAGTTGATCGGCTAACTCGCGCACCTCCCTCGAGAATCCGAATACTTTGTCGCCGCCCATCTGTTCGTTGTCCACGATGGCCGCCAGAATGCCCTGGGGTATACCCAGCGCTCGAGCTGCGTTTTGCACATCGAGCTGGTGGGGCAGCACATGACCTGGTTCAATCGGAAGACTGCGAAGGTCGGGATTCTTGCCTTCCTTAAGAGCGCGAATGGCGATTAGCCAGGCCTGAGAAGAAGCCAGGGCTGCTTCTGGTGTGTCGAAGGCGGCAGGTCGGCGGAGAGCCTGGTTGCTGAACTCTGCACGTACCAGTCTAGCGACTGCCTGGGCTGCGGCTGGCCCCAGCAGAGCCTGTGCCGAGGCTTTGGTTTGCAGGAAGCCTGTCACCAGTTGTTCGCGGCGGGTAGGTTCTACGTAACTCCAGATTTGCCGCAGGGTGGGGTTCGGCAGGGCTGTGGGCGGGGAGGGCCAGGGGGTGAAGAAAAGGAAGCCCAGCAAAACCAGTACCATCCTTCCCCACCGCTGACGGGGCTTATAAGGCGCAAATTCAGATGAACTGTGCGTTAGCTGTGAACGTAAAAGGGACATAGGTTGATGCGAAATAGGCCAAGCACCTACAGCCTACAAGTTAACGTCGGGCCGATCAAATTGCCTTTCTGTGTCGGTACAAACCCTGTGTTCGACCAATGTTTATGCGGATGGCCGCTGCTTGCTTAGCGACTCGAGCAACGCCTGGGCTTCGCTCAGCCTGGCCTGTACCTCCAGCAACTGCCTTTCCAGGCTTGTCGGCATGGGGGATTTGGACTCTTGCAGGCTCTTGCGCATCTCGTCCATGCTATTAACCACGATGCCCACCAGCAGGTTCAAGAACACCAGCGTGCCCAGCAGCACGAACGAGACCATGTACCCCACCGCAACCAGGGGCTGGGCTATCGGCTGGGTACAGAGGGCGGGATCGGGCAGCTCGAAGCGCTCACAGCCAAAATACTGGATATGGAGAACATCCACCCAGCCTTCCAGGGTCAGGATGCTGAAGAGGGTGAGCAGGGCTGTATGCAGGCTGCCGAAGTGGAAGGGGTCGTTGGCGCCAAACAAAAACACTCCGGCCACCGCGTAGACGTAGAGCAGCAGGAGCATCAAGACCAGCACGTAGCCGATGGAAGGGATGCTGCGCAGCAAGGCCCCCAGAATAATTTGCAGGTCGGGCAGGGTGCGGATCAGCCGCAGGACGCGCAGCAGCCGCAGCAGGCGGGCCGCCAACGCGTAGGCCCCCAGTCCTGGCAGCAGGCTGAGGGCTACGATGGTGAAGTCGAAAACGTTCCAGCCGTTGCGAAAGTAGCGCAGAGGGCGTGGCCACTCGGCCCCCATGCGCAGCACCACCTCTATGGTAAAAATGGTCAGCACGAGATTGTTTAGCATATAGAGCGTGGGGCCGTAGCGCTCCATCAGGGCTGGGTAGGTCTCGAGGCCTACCAGCACCGCCGCGAACAGGATTATTGCTGTCACGAAGCGATTAAATTGTACTGATTCCACCAGGCGGGCCAGGGCATTGGGCGCAGAATTGCTCACGTGCAAAGTATAGAGGCTCAAGGCACAGACTAACTGCGTTCAGCCGCCAGGTCTTTTCCGGGGGAACCTGGCATACAGCGGTTTCATCCCTGGTAGATAACCTCGGTCTTCCACCTGCCAGGCGGCTGACTGTGTAGATCCCAGAATTTCTCCGCAATCAGGTCGGGGTCGAAGGAGGTATTGCGCCTGACCTGACCCGCAATGGTCACCGTAGCGACATGGATGCCTTCGTGGTACAGCTCTTTGCTTAACGCGCCCACCAGTGCACGCAAGGAGGCCTTGCCAATCGAAAGCGCGGCCCGGTCAGGATGAGGGTTCAGGGCCAGGCCACCACCGGTAAAGAGGAGGGTACCCTTCCGGCGCGAGAGCATGCCGGGAATGACCAGTTGGGCTGTCACCAGCGCGCCATACAGGTTGACTTTAAGGGTTTCCTCGAGGGCTTCCAGGCTCAATTCAGAAGCCCTGCTCCCCTGGAAGGCATGGGCATTGTAAATCAATACCCCAATTGAGCCGAGCTGCTTTTCGACTTCTCGAATGGCCGAGACAAGTTGTGGGGTTCGGGTTACATCGGCTGGGAAGGTTTTGACCGTGCAACCATCGAGTTCCAGTGCTCCCGCGTAGTTTTGCAGACTCAGTTCGTTGCGTGCAAGCAGGCCCAGCTTATACTCCTCCCGGCCAAAGCGTCGGGCTACACTCAGCCCGATCCCCCGTCCCATCCCCACCACCAAACAGACCCTGGGTTCCATACAACAAGCGCATGGTAACATCAAGGATGCTGTTTGTGGACTCATGTAACGTGGGTTCGTGCCCTTCCTGGCTATCCACCGCTGTGGTGGATCTCTAAACCGAATGCGAGTGGAGCTATGTATCGAGTGGTGATTGTAGGTCGCCCCAATGTGGGCAAGTCGAGCCTGTTCAACAAACTACTGGGGTTGCGCGCCGCACCCGAGAAATACGCCAAGGCCGGGAGCCAGTTTGCGGTGGTGGCCGATGTGCCGGGGGTCACCCGCGACCTCAAAGAGGGCATCGTGGCAAGCGAACAGGGTCGCTTCAAGCTGATAGATACCGGAGGCTTGTGGTCGGGGGACGTGTGGGAAAAGAAAATCAAACATAAAGTAGAGCGGGCCATCGCCGATGCCGACCTGGTGCTGTTTGCGGTGGATGGTCGTAGCGATATCGCCACCGCCGACCTCGAGGTAGCCGACTTTTTACGCCGTCAGGACAAGCCGGTGCAGGTTGTGGCCACTAAAATTGACGACCCCAAACACGAAGCCTATCTGGGGGATTTTTTTGCTCTGGGTTTCGGCGAAGCTCTGCCAACCAGTGCAGCCCATGGTCGCGGTTTTGACGACCTGCTTGAGCGCATTTGGGAGCTGCTGCCGGTGCGCGATGCGGATACCGAACCCGAGGTAGTCGCGATCCGGCTGGCCATCGTGGGCCGCCCCAATGCGGGCAAGTCCAGCCTGCTCAATGCCATTTTGGGTGAGGAGCGGGTAATTGTTTCCGAGCTACCGGGTACCACCCGCGACGCTATTGATGTGGAGTTTGATTATAGCGGCAACAAGTTTGTGCTGGTAGACACTGCGGGTATCCGCAAGCGCCCGGAAACCGGGGTAGAAGAACAGGCCATAGGACGCGCACACCAGGCCATCCTCGATGCCGATGTGGTGTTGCTGGTAGTTGATCCCATGGAACTAGGTGACCACGAACTCAAACTGGCCAACGAAGCTCTGGACGCGGGCAAGCCGGTGATCGTGACCATCAGCAAGTGGGACTTGATCAAGAACAAAGAGGAAGCCAAGCGGGTGCGGGCCGACCTGGGGCTCAAACTTTCTCACATTCAGCACCTGCCCATTCTCTATGTCTCCTCGGTCACCAAGCAGAATCTGCACAAACTCTTATCTGAAACGGCGCGGCTCTACGAACTGGCCCGCGTACGGTTTGAGACCGCCGAACTCAACCGCTGGCTTTCGCTGTGGAGCACCCAGACCATGCTGCCCAACTTCAGGGGTAGACCGCTCAAGCTGTTTTTCCTCACCCAGCCCGAGGTAGCCCCCCCTACCTTCGTTTTTTTCTGTAACTATCCCGAGTTCGTGACACGGGCCTTCGAGGGCTTTTTGCGCAACCGAATTGGTGAAGACCTTGGCCTGCGCGAGATTCCTTTCCGGATGGTTTTTCGGGGGCGAAGGGAGCAGGGGAGCAAGGCGGGCAGGGGAGAGGCGGAGCAGGGGTGAAGAGGAGGCTTCAGGCAACAGGCCATTAGCTTTTGACTCCTGGTTCACTTGCATCTGCTCACGAAGGTTATTCGAGCGGTTGTGGTAGAAGGTGCACCTTCACGGAACCCGGAGGTGGATTTCACGGTAACCCGGGGATACCATCAATTTGAATCGATTTTTTTGTCACCAGACCGCTAGTTGCCCGCACTGACCAGCACCCGCCCGCTGCTATCCACAAACTCGACTCGAGTGAAGCGGCCCGGCACTTCCAGCATCAGGAAGGGGCTGGTCAGGGCCTGGGTCAGGATTGCGCCGGGCGCGGGACTATTTAGGCGTAGTGTGACCCGCAGGGTGTTACCCGAAAGCTGAGTGCTTAGAAGTTGAA
>NZ_CALMCQ010000281.1 GCF_937863175.1 uncultured Meiothermus sp.
TATCGGGCTGGGTATGCCTTTCGCCTCGTCCATACCGCATATGATAAAAGCCTAGATAGGCCAATGGGTATACCGACCTGAGAACCTAATCCTGGTTATCATCCAGGCTCATGCCCATGATATTGTAGCCCGCATCCACATACACCGTCTGGCCGGTGGTTCCACTGGACAGCGGAGAGAGCAGGTACAGGCCCAGGTTACCCACTTCCTCGTGGGTAATCATGCGGCCCAGGGGGGCGGTGGCGTTATACTTGGCAACCAGTTTGCGAAAGCCGGGGATGCTCATGGCGGCTACGGTGCGGATGGCTCCCGCGCTGACCGCGTTGACCCGGATGTTCTTCTTCCCCAGCTCAAAAGCCAGGTAGCGTACGCTGGCTTCCAGGGCTGCCTTGGCGATACCCATCACGTTGTATTTGGGAATGACCTTTTGCGAAGCATAGTAGCTCAGGGTGATCAGACTTCCCCCGTCGCGCAGCAGCGGCTCGGCTTCGCGAGCCACCGCCACCAGCGAGTAGGCCGAGACTTGCAGGGCGGTGTTCCAGTCGGTCGCGGTGGTGTCAATAAACCGCCCTTCCATGGCCGGACGCGGGGCAAAAGCAATTGAGTGAACCAGGTAATCTAGCCCTCCCCAGGCCCTCCCCAGGTCGGCAAAGAGCTCTTTCAGGGCGGTCTGGTTGGTTACGTCCACCTCGTACAGGCGTTGATTGGGGCGGCCTGCGGTCATTTTTTGCAGGTTCTCGCGCAGCCGCTCTCCCTGGTAGCTAAAAGCCACTTCCGCCCCAGCAGCACGAAGTTTTTCGGCGATGGCCCAGCCCAGACTATGTTCGTTGGTCACGCCCATGACCAGGGCCTTCTTGCCGGATAAGTCAATCGAAACCATAACCTCCGTATCTTACCCGTACCCCCTCGAGGCTTGGCAATGCCCGGGGCGAAGTAATTCACAATGGTTCCTGCGGCTTCCTGGCAAAGCGTTTTCTGGCTCCTCTGGAGGCTCTGAACCAATCCTCATGAAAACCCAGTAGAATGACGTCTACAACAACTCGCCCGGGCTATTACCAATAGCGGGACATTCCTCACTGTTTGAACCAGCGCTGGTTGGGTTATAAACATCACAACCAAAGTACAGGAGTCTTTCGGTAGCAAGGGGGTAGACGTGCAGACGCTTCAACAGGGGGTGGTAACGGTGGGGGGCATTCAGTGTGAGTGGGTTCCGGGCACCATGAACCAGGTCAAGGTTCGTTTGCCGGGCAATGATGTGCAGGTAAGCCTCGAGCAACTGCAGAAAATTGCCGGGATAGACGCCGTGCATGAGCTATACCTTAAGGGCCTGATCTCCCTCCCCCTCAACAGCAAGCTCCGCGAGGCCTTCGACAAGGTGTAGTGTCGGTTCAATCGAGATGGTTTGTCGGCGACCCCTCGGGGTCGCTTTTTTGGTCTCGGGTAGATCCGCGTAGCACCGGGCTTTGAGGGCAGCGCGTTTTTGGTTTTCGGCTTGTAACTTTCCCCGTTCTGTAGAATACCGGCATGTTAGCAGGGCAGGAGATGTTGGGTCGCTTTGGCGACGCGGCAAATTGCCTCAAATATCTGGAGCGCTCGAGGCGGGAGTTGTTGAACTTTGTGGAAAGCCTTTCCGACGAGCAGCTTTTCCAACGGCCCAGTGCAGATGTCTGGAGCCCGGCAGAGGTGCTGGAGCATGTTTCGCTGGTGGAAGAGTCGGCAGGAAAAATTATCCGCCGTTTACGCAAGGTAGCGCTGGGCGAGGCCGAGCCTTTTCCATCCTCCCCGGCTGGGCAGACCCGCCCCGATGGCCGTCTCCTGGCCCCACCCCCCATGCACCCCCGTGGGGGATTATCCCGGGCGGAGCTGCAAAAGCGCCTGCAAGCCGTGCGCACACAGGTACTGGCCGAGGTGGCCGAGGGCGGAGCGCACTTGCCTCACCCTCCGACCTACGGGCACCCCTTTTTCGGCGACCTGACCGCTTTGGGCTGGCTACAAACCCTGGTCTACCACGAGCGGCATCACCTTCGGCAAATTCAAGAACGATTGAAGGGATGAAGCGCGAAGGAAGAATTGTGCAAGCGCGAAATCGGGGCCAGCGCCATCGGTGACGATAACCACAAGGCGGCTCGCCGGGCAGTTTGGTGGCCGAAGTTTTTTTTGCCCAGGGGTTTTCAGAGCAGCGGGGAGACTGGTTCAACCGGGGTTTCCAGACCGGCGATCCCGACCGATGCAATACGTTTCGCAATTAGCCTGTAGCCCTGACCTTTTGCCATCGGCGATAGAGCTGGATCGAAGCCCAGATGGCCAACAGAGCCAGCAATTGCAGCCCCGTGCCTAGCCAGGGGTTCTGCGTTACCTTCCAGTAGTCCAGAAGGTTGTAGAGCGGAACCATTACCATCAGGTGCCCGGTGAAAGTCCACAGCGAGGCCGAACCCAGCGGAATCAAAAACCACCCCACTCCACGGTTCAGCAGTAGCCAGCACCAGGTGGTGAAGATATAAAAGGCTTGCAGGTACAGCACTACCAACAGCAATCGTGGCCAGACCATGGCTGCTGTATGCTCGTCGCCCAGCACAGCTTGATCTAGCCAGGGTAGCCAGCCTTGTGCATGGACAACCATGAGTGCAACTGCCAACAGCAAAATCCCAACTCCCAGGCCATTGCGCAGCCAGGGTCTTTGAGCCCAGAACTGCGCCAGCTCGAGACGGTGAAACCCAACGACCAGGCCAGCAAAAAACAGAATTTGCCAGGCAGCAGCCGTAAAGATCGAGGCAATGGGCGCCCCCACCACATCGGGAACTACCTGGCTAAAGACGTACACCGCCCCAGAAACCAAAAGTACCAACCAGCCCTGTTTGCGATGCAAAAGCCAGAAGGCCAGCGGTGCGAAAAGCATATACAAGATATACAGTCCCAAAATCTCCGAGCCGTTGTAGCCATTCTGCAGGGTCAAAACACCCGCCACAAATTCCAACAGGTTTTGTTCCTTATCCCAAGGGTCGTACCACACCTTGAGTCCCAGCAAGCTGAGGGCCATGAAGCCCAGAGCGATCAGGACAGCGGTGCGGTAGAGCACCAGCAGGCGTGAAAAAATCCGCTCGATGGATTGTAGTAGGGTCTGGCGGCTGGCCAGGATACCCAGGGTGAGGCCTGAGATGAAATAAAAACCCTCGGCAGCACTGATGTAAAAGTTGAGCCGACCCGAAAAGACGTATAAAAACGATTCGCCTCCAATGTGGTCAATAGCCATGGCGAACAGGCAAAACCCCCGAAGCCAATCAATCCGCAGATCGCGACCGGTGTGGCTGGAATACACCCAGGATTGCAACCAGGAGACCATCCTTTGCCCAGCATAGATTTACCAGAGCGAAGTTCTGGGTCAAAAACCCTTGCGATATGACGGGCTTATAGCATGAAGTAGCTTTTAGGCCCTACACCCAATATGGCCCAGCTTAGTCCAGAACTGTGAATTGCTATCGCGGGTGCCTGGCAATGAGAAAGTGGCAGGCCTGTTGCCCATCGCGCTGGCAGAAAGGGCGCTCGGCGGGCAGTCCGGTGGCCCTCGAGATAACCCTGGCTGGCAGATCACACACCTGCTCGAAACGCTTCCCTGTAGCGTAGTAGAGGCAGTTGTAGGCTTTGAGTTCCCAACCCGCGGGGGTTTCTTGCATGGTTCCCAGCATGTCGCCATAGTCCATATGCGCCAGCAGGGCATCCAGCCTGTCCTGTCCTTCCAGACCCTCGAGCTTGCGTCGAAGTTCTGTGGCCATGCTTTCGGCCACTCCCTCCAGAAGCCGTCCGATAATCCCCTCCGCCTCGGCCTCGCAGAGCACTGCGTCCAATAACTCGGGATACCGCTTGGGGAAGAGGCCCTCCGAAGCCCTGGTCAGCGTGTAGACGGTGGCCGGACGACCCCTGCCCAGCCGACGCTGTTCCTGCGCTAGCCAGCCGCTTTTCTCGAGGCTGTTCAGCTGATGCCGAACGGCGGTTTGGCTCAGGCCGAGGTACACCATCAATTCCTTGACGGTACTGGGGCCGCGCTGTTTGAGGTATTCCATCAGTAGACGGGAGGTGTCCATAACTATTTTCCGCTATATTCACTATTGATATAGTGCAATATATAGTATACCTTACCACGGAGATTCGGTGCTGTTTCTGAACCAGAACAAACCGGCTCGAGGAGGAGAGTATGAAACCCAACCAGGGTACAACCGACCGGATCGTCCGCCTATTGCTGGCTGCGGTGTTCTTCCTGCTGGCCTTTACACTGGCGGGTGGAGTCTGGGTCTATGGGGCTGCCGTGTTGGGCGGGGTCATGCTGCTGACAGCAGCCATCGGCTTCTGCCCGCTGTACACCCTCTTTGGCATCCGCACCTGCCCGGTGCCCCCACAAAAAGCCTAGCCGAGCAGGTCATATGTACCCACATCGGGTTGCTAGCCTTGATTCCAGTAAGGAGGAAGCTATGATTCCCAACGTAGGCAGCACAGATCGGTTGGTTCGCTACGTTCTGGCAGTGGTGTTTTTCCTGGTCGCCTTTTTTGGCGCCAGCGGTATCTTGGCCTGGGTGTTCGGGCTTCTGGGCGTGGTTATGGCCGTGACCGCAGCCCTCAACTTCTGCCCCATCTGGTCTGCACTCAAGATCAACACCAGGGGTAAAGCGACCTGATCTCGCCCCCTCTCGCCCTGGCCGTTCGGGCCAGGGTTTTGCTTTGGGCCAGGGTGGTAGGGTGTTGATCCACAGGACTGTGTTCTCATTATGCATTTGAACCCAGTTTAACAGACTGTCATAGTAGTTGGCTCCTGAGGTATTTTTGGCCTAGAATCCTTGCATTTATTGGAGGCAGCAATGCGGAACGAATCAATTCAGGATTCAGAGAGAAAATTCTCCATTCCACAGGCGCTAAGAGGAGAGTTGACGCGCTCGAGCCTGATCGAAGAGATTGAACGGGCCTCCGACTTCACACTGCTAATCTGCTCGGCCCCCATTGGCTTTGGCAAGACCACCACCCTGGCTCAGTGGGCCAGGGCTACGGGTTCGAGTGTGGCCTGGCTGACCCTGGATGAAGATGATGCAAACCCCAGCAAACTGGTGCGCTCGCTCGGCAGCAGCATCAAGACAGCGGAGCCTTTGTTGAGCCTCGAGCGTTTCGAAGCGTCCCTCGACCATCCAGTACCCGAGGTCAGCGCTCGAGCCCTGGCCGAGGACTTGAACGACTCCGCCAGCAACCTGCGCATGGTGGTTGACCAGGCCCAGCACCTGGGGCTTGAAGCAACGCGCTGGATGGAGGTTTTTTGTGCCGGCCTGGCTGAAGGGCACCAGCTCATCCTGAGTAGCTACACTGAGCCAAAGCTTCGCCTGGGGCGAATGCTTGTCCAGGGCCGGGTACGAACCATGAGCCCCGAGCAACTGCTGTTCAGCCCTGAAGAAACCGAAGCCTATCTGGCAAGCTGTGGACACCAGGGCGACCCAAAAAAAGCGCACCGACAGCTTAACGGATGGCCGGCTGGACTGGCCCTGGTCGGGCTGGGGGTCTCTCCGCAAACCGCTCCCGAAAAGCTCATACACGAGATTCTAAACACTCTGGACGCTCAGTTGCTGGAGCCTTTGCCCGAACTGTCGGTGCTGGAAGTTTGGAGCGAGACCCACGCCGAAGACCTGGGAGTTCTGCTGCCAAATGGATGGCTCGAGCGCCTCCGGGACGCAGGGCTGCCGATGGTTCCGGTTGGGGATGGGGTCTACCGCCCACACACGATTCTGCTCCAGGCCCTGGATGTCCGCCTGCGGAGACGGCCTGCCCGCCGAAGGGAGCTTTACCAGTTGGCGGCCAGTCTGGCCGAGCATGCCGGGAACCCTCTTTCGGCGATCCGGCACTACCTCGAGGCCAGGAGCTTTGACGATGCCCGGCGGCTGGCCGAACAGGTAATACCCGAACTCGAGGTTCGCTGGGAATTTGGGCTCATACGGCAAGTGCTGGAAGGCTATCCCGAGGGCCGTCTATCCGACGAGCTGAAGTGGGTACTGGTGAATGCCTACATCGAGCTGGGCGAGCCCAAGCAAGGCGAGATCCTGGCGCAAAAACTGGGTACCGCCGGCGTCTCGCATAGGGGGGGTACTATTCGCTGACGTTGATCGCCAGCCGGAAGGGCGACTTCGAGCGGGCGGCTCAACTCATTGAACAGGGCCTTGCCCTAGGCCGGGTGAGGAGACCATTTCTGCAAAGCGAACTGCGCTTGCAGTAAGGGTTGCAGGGGCTCCACCGGGCGCGGGATGGGTACCGGCCGGGGCAAGGGCAGTGTTCCAGGCTGAAAAACAGGGTGCCTATCGCTGATCAGGGGCTGTGGGATTGATGAAACTGACACATCTTTTTTTTTCACTAAACCCCTCCCAGTCATGGCCACTGAGCTCAGCGCAACGCTGAGCAGAGCCGAGACCAGGCAGTGGGTTGGAAACCGAACAGTTCCTTTTCATCCCTTAGCTCCTTTCGTTTTTCCGGCTCGCCCGTAGCCTCGCGGCGAGTTGACGGCAGTGTAGGAAATAGGCAGAAACAGCCCAGGAACGGCAGCAACGACCCCTCCTGTCTCCGCGGTGTCTCCGGGGGCAGTGGTCAGAGGGTTGTTGCGCCGAGGCACAGCCCGCTGTTGCCGAAAAGCCAGACTGAACCACACGGAGCCTTATCGAACCGTGCGGTTAAGGGTTTTTATGGTTGATTTGCGAGACCCTGGGGAAGAACTCCTGGAGAGAATTGCGCCAGGCACGCGGTTACCACGCCCGGCCGCCCGCAAATCTGCTTGGTGCAACTTAGAGCCCCAGCACTGGGCTCAGCCGGGCCGAGCATCTTGGCCGAAAAGGACTTGTAGTGGAAGCGGTTTGAGGGTCAGCCTCGTAGCCAGGGCGAAAGTGCTAAACCGGGTAGACCAGCCCCGCACAGTATGGGCCAGATGCTTTTATGCACCCGTTATTGCGGTTATCCCGTTACTTTTGTAACCAGTGTTGGCAGCTAAGTTGAGTTTTTGCATACCGTTTGGGTTTGCGAGCACTACGGGTTTCTTTCCGAAACCGCTCTAGTCGCGTTTGGTGGAGTCGTCTTTAGGCGCACGGCGGAGCAAATCCAACACCGCGAGCGCAACGTTCAGGCTAATGAGGAAAAGGACGATGGCCATAACCGCTACAGACAAGCCCGAATTCCATCTCACCATGGTATCGCCATTTACCGCTATAAGGGTCAGGGCAGTTAACGATATCAGAATAGTGATCGCACTTTTTTTCCAATGACGCCTCGCGTTGGTTTTTCCGTCCATACCGAACTCCTGTAGGGCAGTTTACTCTAGACTATTGGCCTGCGACTCCTGCCTGGGCCGACACAGGAACCATGGAGCAACGCCTGCTGCCCAGCCTACGAGAAACAAAGCCAACGCGTACAGTGGCAGAGCCAGTAAAACCCCAGGCAGACTCACAATTCCCAGGCTTTCGTGCAGAGTGGGGAGTTGCGACGCAAGGGCGGTAGCAGCCCAGCCAACCGACCAGACAACCACCCACAGGCTCGCCTCAATGCTTGAATGGCGGCCTAACCGCGCTGCCATACCGCTTAGCACAGCTCCGATCAGGCCAACCACAAAGATGGGTGGCCCACCCGAGCCCACCGCTGTTCCCAGAGCACTAAGTGAGCCCAGGATAGCGATCAACCACGGAATCATGGGTGTCCTCCAACTGCTGCACCAGAATGCAAATCGCGGGTGAACATCTGGCCGCTACGACCATCCAGGTAGAGCAGCCGGTTTGCTGTCCAGGGCTGGCCCAGGTCTGCAAGGTAGCGCAGGTGCTCCAGAGAACGCTGGCGGAGGTTTTGTTGATCGAGCAGGTGGCAGAGCAGCCAGTACCCGTCCAGGCGCACGAAGGGAACCAGATTGAGGGCAATACCGGCCAGGCTGGCTAGGGCATAAGCACCCAGGAGATGGTGTTGGGTGACTATCCACGCTGCAGCCACTCCCAGTAGAGGAACGGCCTGGAAGAGGATTCCACCAAGTGCAACAGTGGCCCGAACCCCGGCGGGCTTGATCCACGATTCGGTAACATCGGCATAGCCCACGGGTTGGAGATAGAGAAGCCCGATACCCACATGCCGTGCGCGAACGCCGAAGTGTGCCGCTACCGAGACATGGCCAAGCTCGTGCCAGGCTGTGGTAAGCGGTTGAAAGGCGTGATTTTGGGATTTGACTTTAGCTTGTCTCTACGCAACCCAGTCCCCTCTTGCAACCAGTTGTGAACACGCCAGCGCAACCCATTTGTGCACGGCCCTCGCCATGGCCGTTTGTCGTACTTCTGCAGGTACGCTCCTGTTCGGGAGGAGGCACGCGTTGCTCGGCAACACCTGTGCCGTAGGGGAGCGTACATTAAGCCGCACCAGGCTCAACCAGCCGCACGGCTCATTTTCGGGAAACACTCTCAAGCCAGGGTTTTGCTTTGGGCCAGGGTGTGGGGTGGAAGGGTGTTAATCGCACCTCGAGCCCCCCACAGCATCAGGAAGGCCAGCGAGAAAAAGAACGATACCAGCAAAAACAGGGTGGTCGGCCCCTGGGCCTGGTAGAGCACGCCCCCCACCGGCCCAGCAATCAAATGGGCCAGGCCAAAGGCCAGCCCGTTGCGAAAGCTTTGCAGGGTACTGACCTGATGCGCTTTGGCACGGGCGTCAATGATACGCACCGAACCCACGAAGAACAGGCCGAAACCCATCCCGACCACCATTCCACAGGCCAGCATTTGCGCCGGATGGTTTGCCAGGGCCATCCCCACATAGGCCAGAGCATACAGCCCTGAGGCCAGCATCATTACCCCGGCGTCGCCCAGCCAGCGGGAAAGCCTGCGCTCGTAGCGCATGGTCAACACTTCCACCAGCGCGATGGTGCCATACAAAAATCCCACCATGGCGGCTGCACCGCCCCGATCCTGGATGGCCAGTCCCAGAAAGGGGGCCGCCAGCCCCAGCCCAAATCCCATCAACAGCACGACCCAGAGCAGCAGCAAGGTGCCCCGGTCGTGCAGGAATAGTTCGCGCAAGGTTTGAAACAGATTCCCTCGAGCCCCCGCCGCGACCACTACCTCAGGCAAAGTGCGGGCCACGCCCAGCAACGGTAGGGTCGCCACCGCTGCCACGATGAACATGGCCTCATACCCAGTCTGTGCCCAGGCCAGTCCAGCCAGCGAGGAAGCGAGGGCAAAGCTGAGGCTGCCCCACAGCCGCATGCGCCCGTACTCGAGCCCGTTCTGGCTAGCCATGCGTCCGATCAGGCTGTCCGCCAGGGGTGCCACAAAAGCCTGGCTCAGGCCCAGGGCCCCCATGCCCATTAGTACCCCCCAAAAGCCCGTAGCAAAAAACAGGGCCAGAAGCGAAAGTGCCAGAGCCAGTAGCGAAGCCGTGAGCACAGCCACTCGCTTTTGCCGTGCATCGGCCCAGGCTGCCACCAGCGGGCTGAAGAGCAAATTGCACAAAGGGAACAGCGCAATCGCAATGCCAATTTGTGTTGGACTCAAGCCCAGCTCACGAAAATGCACGGCCAGGAAGCCCTGATACAGCCCATTGGCCCCCCAAAACCCGAAGTAGTAGAGCCCGCCCCGCAACTGGAAAGACAACGGCACCGGGCCATTGTACGGTGCTAGGGCACTTACCGCAGAAGGCACACCACGGTACGAAACATAGTGGTGGGGAAGAGGCGATTAGAAAGCCTCGAGCGCTGTGAGCGAATTTATAAACCACCCCACATCCGGTTTTCGCTGGGCCTGCGTATAGCCTCTCAAGTGGTTGAAATCGGGCCACCAGGAGGATCGAATGAAAAAACGGCTGTGGGGATTGTTGGGTGTTCTGGTAGCGGTGGTGTGGATGCAGGTGGGTCAGACCCAGGCGCAGGGCAGCATGACCAAGTCCAGCGCTTATATGGAATACAGCGCCAAGGCTTTTGAAGAGGCCAGCAACCAGAAGCGGGCTTTGTTCTTTGCAGCGAGCTGGTGTTCGACCTGCCGAGCCGCCGACCGCGATATCAGGGCTAAGTTGGGCGAAATCCCCCAGGGACTGGTGATCTTCAAAACCGACTACGACAAAGAAACCGCCCTCAAGAGCAAATACGGCGTCGTTCGTCAACACACCTTTGTGCTGGTTGATGCCAGAGGCAATGCCTTGAAAAAGTGGAGCGGGGGTAACCTGGCCGAGATCGTGGCGAATACCCGATAAAAGCCCTGCTCTTCGCGACCCTCTAACCCATTGTCTCCAGGTTTTATGCTGACCGCCCTGTTTGCTTTCCTCTCCGGTATCGTTACGGTAGCCTCGCCCTGTGTGTTGCCGGTATTGCCCTTTTTGCTCTCGGGAGCCGTGGGGGGGCGCTTGCGGCCCTACGGCATCATCCTGGGTTTCGTTGCATCCTTTACGGTGGTGACGCTCTTCCTCAGTGCCCTTGTCACAACCCTGAACATTCCCCCCGATACGCTGCGCTATGTCTCTATTGCGTTATTGCTGGGTTTTGGGCTGGTGCTGTGGGTTCCTGCCCTGCACAAGGGCTTCGAGGGTTTGAGCAGCCGGAGCCTGAGCAAGATGCCCCTGGTGCAGGGCAATGGATTCTGGGGCGGCACGGCAGTTGGGGCGACCCTGGGCGTGCTGTGGACACCTTGTGTCGGCCCCATCATGGCGGGGGTGATTACCCTTGCCCTCAGCGGCAGTGTGAACGGGCAAGCCGCCCTGGTGACGCTGGCCTTCTCGCTGGGAACCGCCCTTCCCATGCTGGCGGTGATGCTGGGCGGGCGCAGGCTGTTGGGCCGCATCCCTGGCCTGATGAACAATCTATCGGGTGTCCAGCGGGGGTTTGGGGTGGTGATGGTGCTCTTCGCAATGGGCTTTTTCTTCGGGCTGGATCGCAGCTTCCAGACCTGGGTGCTCGATACCTTCCCCGGCTATGCCGACTTCCTGACCCGCCTCGAGGGTACCGGGGTCTCCGAATAGGCCAGCCTATTCTGCCGCCCCACTCTGGATATGGAGTGGGGTATTTTCTTTAAGCAGCTATGCCCACATAATGTCGAAAGGAAACGCGCTTTGCGGTAGGCTATATCCAAACCGTTTTTGCCAGGGTTTAGTGATGTCAACAGTGCCCTGACGGTGGGTCAATATGGTTCGGCCAGGAGGATGTATGAAGCTATCTATGCGTGTTGGTGCTTTATCGTTCGTCTTGATTGTGCTGGCAGCGTGTACCCAGGCCACGCCCGCACAACCCCCAGCAAAACTAACCGCGCAGGCGGTCTCCAATGGGGTGGTGATTAGCCAGGCCTATGGTGGGGGTGGTAACAGCGGAGCTCCCTATACCCACGACTTTGTCGAATTGTTCAACCGTGGAACCACGCCGGTTTCTTTGAACGGCTGGTCTATCCAGTATACGAGCGCAACCGGGACAGGCAATTTTGGGGCGAGCGCTACTCAACTTACCGAGCTGCCGAATGTTACTGTACAGCCAGGGCAGTATTTCTTGATTCAGCAAGCGGGGGGTACTGCAGGCACAGCTCTTCCAGCACCCGATGTGATTGATTCCAGTCCCATTGCGATGGCAGCCGGGGCTGGAAAGGTGGCTCTCGTATCGAGCATTACACCGCTGGGCTGCAATGGGGGTTCTACACCCTGTTCTGCGGCCCAGCTTGCCCAGATCGTAGACCTGGTTGGATATGGCAACGCTAATTTCTTTGAAGGGGCTGGCCCAGCCCCCACACTCTCCAACACCACTGCGGCTCTCCGAAAAAACAATGGCTGCACCGAAACAGACCACAACGCCAACGATTTTGAAGCGGTAGCCCCCAATCCTCGTAACACCGCCTCCGCCCGCAACTTCTGTGGTGAGTCAGCCCCCAGTGTGACCTCCACGGTTCCAGCCTCGGGCGGCACCATCAACCCCGATAGCAACCTGACCCTCACCTTCAGCGAGCCGGTGAACGTGAGCGGCAACTGGTTTGGCATGACCTGCTCCACCAGCGGAACCCGCACCGTGGCCGATACGGTGGTCACGGCCAACGCCACCTCGACGCAATTCGTCATCAACCCCAACACCGACTTCGTCTCTACCGAGAACTGTACCCTCACGGTTTTTGCTGCTCAAGTGTCGGATGTGGATACCCTCGACCCCCCCGACACCATGGCCGCCGACTTTTTGCTTCCGTTCAATCCAGTTGCGGTGTGCGATCTACCGCATACCCCGATTTACCAGATCCAGGGCAGCGGCCCTGCTGCGGCCATCACTGGTAGTGTGGCTACCAGGGGTGTGGTGGTGGGGGACTATGAAGGTCCTTCCCCGACTCTGCGGGGCTTTTACATTCAAGATGCGACCGGTGACGCAGATGCAAATACCTCCGATGGCATCTTTGTGTTCAACGGCAACAACGACAGCGTAACCCTGGGTGACCTGGTGCGGGTGGTTGGAACGGCGGGCGAGTTCCAGGATCAGACCCAGGTCAGCGCGACCTCCATCACCAAGTGCGGAACCGGAACCGTCACCCCTACCGACGTGACCCTGCCCTTTGCCTCGGCCACCGACGCCGAGCGCCTCGAGGGCATGCTGGTACGCCTGCCCCAGACCCTCTACGTGACCGAGCACTTCCAGCTTGGGCGCTTTGGGCAGGTGGTGTTGTCGTCAGGCGGGCGGCTTAAGCAGCCGACCAATGTGACCACGCCCGGTGCCGCTGCCAATGCCCTGCAAGCCCAGAACAACCTCAACCGCATCATCCTGGACGATGCCCTGCAAAACCAGAACCCCGACCCCATCGTGTTTGGACGGAACGGGCAGCCCCTGAGCGCCAGCAACACCCTGCGCGGTGGCGATACCGCTACGGGCATCGTGGGGGTGATGACCTTTACCTGGGCGGGTAATGCGGCCAGCGGGAATGCCTACCGGGTAAGGCCGGTGGGTGCCCTGAATGGCTCGGTCAACTTTGTGGCGGCCAACCCACGCCCCACTTCAGCTCCGGAAGTGGGTGGAAGCCTGCGGGTCGTGGGGATGAATCTGCTCAACTTCTTCAACACCTTTGACGGGCTGCCGGACACGGTGGACAACTGTACCAGCGGGGTGGGGGGTGCGCCCACCGACTGCCGTGGAGCCGATACTTTGGCCGAATTCAACCGCCAGTGGCCCAAGACTGTGGCGGCCATTTTGGCCATGAACCCCGATGTGGTGGGTTTGAATGAACTCGAGAACGATGGCTATGGCCCGGACAGCGCCATTGCTTTCCTGGTCAATAAACTCAACGAGGCCACCGCTCCCGGTACCTATGCCTTCATCAATGCCGATGTTGCTACCGGGCAGATCAATGCCCTGGGCACCGATGCCATCAAGGTGGGCTTGATCTACAAGCCCGCCAGCGTTACCCCGGTGGGTCAGACCGCAGTGCTCAATACCACGACTTTTGTCAACGGAGGCGATAGCGCTCCACGCAACCGGGCCTCGCTGGCCCAGGCCTTCCAGCAAAACGCCAATGCGGCTATCTTTATCGTCAGTGTGAACCACCTCAAGAGCAAGGGCTCACCCTGCGACCTGCCCGACCAGGGCGACGGTCAAGGCAACTGCAATGCAGTACGCACCAATGCCGCACAGCAACTAGCGGCCTGGCTGGCCACCCACCCCACCGGCATCGCCGACCCGGACATTTTGCTCGTTGGCGACTACAACGCCTATGCCCAGGAAGACCCCATCACCGCTCTCAAGAATGCAGGCTATACCAACCTGATTGAGACCCGCCTGGGACAAGGTGCGTATTCGTATGTGTTCGATGGGCAGTGGGGCTACCTCGACCATGCCCTGGCCTCGGCATCCCTGAACCCTCAAGTATCGGGGGTGGCCGAGTACCACATCAACGCCGACGAGCCCAGCGTCCTTGACTACAACACCGACTTCAAGAGCGCCAATTTGCAAGCCATACTCTACGCTGCCGACCAGTTCCGGGTGTCCGACCACGACCCGGTGGTGGTGGGGCTGAACCTGGCCGCTCCTGGGGCGTGGTTCTCGAGCCCCGTGACCAGCTTCCCAACCTTTAACATGGTCAACTCGGGCCGGGCCATCCCGATCACGTTCAGCCTGGGTGGCAATAAAGGGCTGAACATCTTTGCGCCGGGGTTCCCCAGGTGGCAAATGGTTCCGTGTGGCTCTACTACCGCCGTAAATGGCACTGATCCTACCGACAGCAACAGCGGCCTTAGCTATGACCCAGCTTCCGATCAGTATACCTATGTTTGGAAAACAGATAAGGCTTGGGCCAGTAGCTGCCGCCAACTGGTGGTGCGCTATACCGATGGCACCACCTACCGGGCCAACTTCAATTTTGTAAGGTAGTGCAACGTTAGTGCTGAACCCACCCCGTGGTTGGGGTGGGTTTTTTCCTGGCAGCGTGGACTATTCTTCGCCCTCGAGCTTTGACAACTGAGCCTCGAGCTACTTCTTCACAAAGCCGACGCCAGCGAGAGCTTGAGGGCTTGCTCGAGTACCTGTGCCTTGCTCGCGGGTTCAGTGTGGCAAATAGGAATGAAGGGTTTGGAGGCTCGAGCCTAAAGCCGAGGCACGAGTTATAGCGCAGGCTCGAGGCAAGCTCTGCTTACGGCGACCCACTACTGAAATTCAATGAGGGCGGCCAATGCAGCGGCTACCTCCTCGACTTTCCCTGGTTCAAGCACTCCTACTTTTTCCAGGAACCTCTCAGGAGATATAGTCACAGCCCTGGTCTGTGCCGTGTCAGCCCCGCAGGTTTTACTTAACCCGTTCAACTTTGTGGGTTCTATACGGACAATCCATATGCGCCCTTCCCGTGATGGCTTCCACTCAGTTACTGGCACCACCAGCTTCACTGGCTGCAAACTGCCCAATGCATTTGAGCTGATCACGACTGCCGGTCGTTGCTTTTCAATTTCAGAACCCTTGGTTGGATAAAAATTGATCCGCCAGATCTCACCCCGCTTGGGATCTGGCGGCATCGGAAGATCTTTAGATGAGGAGGCTTCATTCATCAATTCCACCTTCGTCTTCCAGTTGGCTCAGCCACTCGATTGCTTCTCTGTCGGACGAATATAAATTTCCATCCGCTTTTGCCTGCTCGTTCAGGATTCGCCTTCGCTCTTCCATCGGCAGCGCAAAATATGCCTGATAGTTGAAAGAGTTGCTTGGTGACATAATGGACTCGATTTCGTTTCTACTTAAGTAGCGACCTGCTTCGTCCGGGGTAATGATCTGCTCAGCTAGGCCCCGTGTGACAAGTTGTTTCCAGCGCTGGGCTTCCTCTGCTGGCAGCGATTCGGGCTCACTTTTGCGCCAGCCTAAACGACTGGTCTGCTTGAACCATTGTGTCTTTATGTGCTGTGAGATTATTCCGAGAATTGCAGCACGCATAACGATAGCCTGAATGCTCACTCCATAGCGTCTCTTTAGTATGAGCATTTCCTCGAGCGGAAGATAGCTTCTGCGCCTACCAAGCTCTTTGAACATAACCACCGCAGGAATCAGCAAAGCACCCGCGAAGCGCGTAGCCACGGTTTCAATGTCCAGACTGTCCACCGGGTCGAGGATCAAGTGCCCAAGTTCATGGGCCAGGTTCATCCGTTGGCGTTCCCCCTGTAATTTTGCTTGACATACGACACCGGCTCCGATTACCACTCCCTTTGCATTTTTCACGACAGCAGACAAGCCGTCGAACTTTTCCGACACTTCCGTTTCCAAAACATGGACACGCCTGCTCTCTAGCAGGTCAGTCATGTTTGGGATTGGATCAAGACCCACGTCCCAGTCATTACGAAGCTTGACAGCTACTTCTTCAACATGTTCGATAGAGTCCACTGCGTATTTACGGAAGCCAAGGCCGTTTCCGTTTGACCCTTCAAGACGTTCCTGTAATTTCATTCGATCTTGAAGTTGAACCTCCACCCAGTTCTCGACGCGATTTTGCTCTGATACTTTCATAGTGGCGCGCCGACGATAGGCAAGGAACTCCACCTGATAGCATGGTTCAGAGAATAGCTCTACGGCTTTTACCCCCAAAGCGTTTGCCAAACGTAGAGCAACCGGGGCAGAGGGTCTTGATTTACCTAGCTCGTACTTAGAGAGTGCCGCTTTCGTGACTACCCCGCCCATCTGCGCGACGAGATCGTCCTGGCTGTACCCGTGCGCTAGGCGAAGAGTTCTGATCCGATTAGCGATCCGATTAGCGCTGCTCATAGCGCCTCCTCCTTAATCAATTTCGTTGTTCCGCTCGCTTGCAGTTGACAAACTAAAGCAAATATAGCAGAATCATCAACTATTTGGTGAGAAATCAATGCGAAGCATGATTGCGTCATTAACGTAATCATGTTGCGAGTACCAAAGGTAGGCGTTAGTAAACTCAATCTTACAACTTCTTTGCAGCCCCAATCAGCGTCCAGAGCACTGCCTACAATGCCAGATGAAGCCTGAGTGCTGCGTCTAGCGCTTGCATCTGTTTGTCTGGCACATGCCCTACCAATTGTGTTATGCGGTTGGTGCTAATCGCCCGAATCTGCTCGGCCTGGGCTTTGCTGTCCTGCGAAAGCCCAGTGGCTTCGGCGGGCAAAAACACCTGAAAGTTGTAGATACGCTCGGTGTTGGTGGAAAGCGGCACTACCGTGACCATACCCGCGCCAAACTGCTCCACCACCGCATTGGACTCGTCGTTGCTCACAATCACCACGGGTCGGCGCTTGTTGGCCTCGGAACCTTTTACCGGCTCCAGGTCGGCAAGGTAGATGTCGCCGCGCCTCATTTCTTGCGGCCTCTACGCTTGGGTTTGGCTACAGGCTCGTCCAGACCATCCCCAGCGGTCACGTCCCAAAGCTCGGCCTCGCCGCTTTCGGCCCATTCTTTGTAGGCTTCGACGTACTGCTGCCGGAGTTCGCTTTTTTGCAGTAGTTCGAGGGCGCGTTCCACCACTTCCGACTTGGTTGGCACACCATGCGCTTCCTGGTAACGCTCGATAAATTGCGCCAGTTGGCTGTCCACGCTTACACTTAGCTTGGTGTTGTTCATACTACCAAATGGTAATACAAATTGGAGTACATAATTGTAACAAAAACGGGAGCCTTCCAGTGGTCGCTGCGCTCCCGTTAATAGCTTATAGCTGATAGCCAATAGCTTTTCTGACTCTGTCTTAGCTATCAGCTATCGACTATAGGCTATTAGCCAACCTTTAGTCGAAGCACACCTTGCTATTTGCTACCATAAACCCACGACCCTCTTCTCCCGCATTACCTTCAACTCCCACGTGATGGGGGGCAGGCCCTGCATTCGGGGTATGCGAATTACAGTGGGAACGATCCTAACCCTGCTGCAAGATCACACCCCCAGGAAATTCTGGCAGAGTAACCGGAGCTCGAGCTGGCCGATATAGGCGCTGCCTTGCAGTATGCAGCATATCTGGCCGAGGAGCGCGAGGTTAATCCTGCGTGAAGCTTTTGGTGGATGTAAACCTATCACCGCGATGGGTCGAGTTTTTCAAAGCCTTGGTTTGGTAGCCTTGCGCTGGTCGAATATTGGTGCCATCAACGCGCCCGATAGCGAACTTATGGCTTGGGCCGCAACCAATGGCTATGTGATTTTTGACGCACGATCAAGACTTCAACACGATTTTAGCCCTTAGCCAGAGAGCTAAACCAAGCGTAGTGTTGTTGCGAACCTCCTCGCTGCGTTTAGAAACAGTGGGGGAGAGGGTATGGCAGGCCATCAAGGCGGCCCTACCAGACCTGGAAGCCGAAGTGGGCTGTGTGCTGGTGGTGCAGGACGAGCGGGCTCGAGTGCATGCCCTGCCACTTACCTGAAACTCGGCGGTTCCAGTAGCTCAATCCTTCAGTTTCTTCACCGCCTCGATTAGCGCAGGCAACACCTGGTGCACGTCGCCCACAATTCCATAGTCGGCAATTTTGAAGATGGGGGCCTCGGCGTCTTTGTTCACCGCCACGATGTACTTGCTCTTGTTCATGCCCGACTGGTGCTGCACCGCACCGCTGACCGCCAGGGCGATATACAGGCTGGGCTGCACCGTCTTGCCGGTCTGGCCCACCTGTTCACCATAGGGCCGCCAGCCCGCATCTACAGCAGCACGGGTCGCGCCCACGGCGGCACCCAAAGCCCTGGCCAGCTCTTCTACCCCCGCAAAGGCCTCGGGGCTGCCAAGCCCGCGCCCGCCCGTAACCACCACTGTGGCCTCGGTCAGTGAGACGCCTTTTTTCTGTTCCAGTACGCGCTCCAAAACCTCTACACCGGCGGGAGCATCCACCCTCAGGCTCTCCACCGTGCCGCTACCGTGGGGCTCGGCGAGAGGAGTGGTGTTGGGCTTGGCGGTGAGTACCACCGGCAGGGCAGCCCGCTGACGCTCGGTCACGCGGTTGAGAAAGCTATAACGGGTGCCGCCCACGCTGCTGCCATCGGTGCTGGTCTCGAGTGTGTCCTCCATCAGCCCGGCCTTCATCTTGTAGGCCAGCCGTGGTGTCCAGGTGCGGCTTTGGCGACCCCCGGTGGCTATCACTACCCTGGCCCCGCTCTTCTGGGCGGCTGCATAGGCGGCCTCGGCCCACTTCTCTGCGGTGTAGCCACCCACCTCGGCGGCGTAGACCACCGGCAGATACTGCGCGGCCTCCTGGGCCACCATCTGGGTGTTTTCGCCAATCACCAGGCCCGATACTGGCCCCAAAGCGCTTAACTGCCGGGCGCGGCTGATGGCTTCCAGGGCGCCTTTGCGCAGGCGCTGGGTGTCGTGTTCTAAAACAACGAGGATCATCTCATTACCTCCGGGTGTGCTGATAGCCGATGGCTCATAGCTGATAGCAAAAAGACAAAGTGCTATTGGCTAGATAACCTTCGCTTCTTGGTGCAACAGCCGCACCAGCTCACTCGCCGCTGCCACCGGGTCTTTGCCGTCAATCATCTTGTTCAGCCTCGAGCGCTCCTGGATGGTCTGCTCGAGCACCTCGACCCTGCTAGAAATGCTCAGGGGAAGCTTCTTCAGCTCCTTGCGCTTGGCCTTCATAATGCCCGGCAGGGTGGGATAGCGCGGCTCGTTGAGGCCCTGCTGGGTAGTAAAAACCGCGGGCAGGGCCACCCGCACCAGCTCGGCTCCTTCGTCGAGGTCGTGCCTGGCTTTGGCGTGGGTCTGGCCCTCGAGTTCGATCTGGGTTGTCCAGCTCACCACCGGCCAGCCCAGGGCCTCGGCAGTGGCGGCCCCCAGGGCCTGGGAGTCCCAGTCGGCCTGCTGCCCGCCGCTAATCACCAGGGTGGGGGCCTCGGCGCGGAGGGTCTCGGCCAGGGCCTCGGCCTGGCTGATGGGGTCGAGGTAGTCATCGGCCACCAGGTGTACGGCCCGGTCGGCGCCCATGGCCAGCGCGGTGCGGATGGCCTCCTCGGTGCGCTCGGGGCCCAGGGCCACCACCACACTCTCCCCCCCATGCTTCTCCTGCAGCCGGATGACCTCCTCCACTGCCCACTCGTCCATCTGGTCGAGGATCATGGTGACGCCTGAAAGGTCTACTTTTCCCCCGGCAATCTTGAGCCGGGACTCGCCGTCGGGGACTTGTCGGATGACTGCTATGAATTTCATGCCTGCCTCCACTGCGTTTCGGCGCTTATGGCCGATAGCTGATAGCCCATAGCCTAAACTGATGCGGACTCTAACGTCCGTATGAAAGCGTTGATTTTGCCATTGAGGACGCTGGCCTGTTCGTAAAGGGATCTAGCCGATTCGGGCTTAAGGAAGCCCAGTCTGGCTGCCAGATGCGCCGCGCTCACCGTCTCAAGCAGCGAGCCCCTGGCCATGTACAAAAACCGGAGGAAATCCTTGTCCGAGCCCCGACCTTTTCCCTCCGCAATGTTCAGGCAGACCGAGTTGACCGCCCGGCAGATCTGTGCTGCCAGTCCATACTGCTCCTTACTAGGAAACTCTTCTACTGCCGCGTACACGCTCAATACTAGCTCCGAGCCAAGCTGGTAGACCTCGAGGTTTTCAAATCCGAAGTAACTCTTTTCACTTAGCATGGTCGCTGCGCTCCCGCTAATAGCTTATAGCTGATAGCCAATAGCTTTTTTGACGTTGTCTTAGCTATCAGCTATCAGCTATCGGCTATAGGCTATCGGCTATAGGCTCAATATATGCCTCGCAATGATCAGCCGCTGAATCTCGTTGGTCCCTTCGTAAATCTGGTTCAGCTTCACGTCGCGCAAAAGCTTCTCCACCGGGTACTCGTGCATATAGCCAAAACCGCCGTGAATCTGGATGGCCTGGTTGGCGGCCTCGAAGGCCATCTCCGAGGCGTAGGCTTTGGCAATCGCGGCAGCGTGGGCCTGGGGCTGATGGGTATCGGTCAGCCAGGCTGCGTAGTAGGTGTAGGCCCGGGCGGTCTCGAGTCCCATCAGCATCTCGGCCAGCTTGAACTGGATGGCCTGGAACTCGGCAATCGGCTTGCCAAAGGCCTGGCGTTCCCTGGCATATTTTGCCGACTCTTCCAGCGCCCGCCGGGCCACCCCCACGCTGCCCGCCGCCACCGGAATCCGGGTTTTGTCCAGGGTATTCATGGCGATCTTGAAGCCGTCGCCCTCCTGGCCCAGCAGGTTTTCGGCAGGCACCCGGCATTCGTCAAAAACCAGCTCGTAGGTGCCGCTGGCCCGCTGGCCCATCTTGCCGTGCAGCTTGTGGGCGCTAAAGCCCGGGGTGCCTTTCTCCACCACAACTGCCACCACGCCCTTGTGGCGCAGTTCCGGGGCGATGGTAGCAAAGACCACCAGTACTAGGGCCTCGCCGCCGTTGGAGATCCAGGTCTTGGTGCCGTTCAACACGTAGTGATCGCCATCCCGCACGGCCCGGGTACGCAGCGCTGCGGCATCGGAGCCGTTGCCCGGTTCCGAGAGGGCAAAGGCGGCCAGGGCGGGCTTTGCGGTGAGAGCTCGAAAGAAGCGCTGCTTTTGCTGGTGCGAACCCGCCAGCAGAATGGGGGTGATGCCCAGGTCGGAGGCCATGGGGATGGTGTAGATGCCCATGCAGCCCCAGGCCAGCTCTTCGCCGATGATCACCTCTTCCAGCATGCCCAGGCCCAGGCCCCCGTACTCTTCGGGGATCAGGGCATTGAGCAAACCTATCTCGTGGAGCTTTTCTACAATGGGCCAGGGCACCTCCTCCTTGGCATCGTACTCTGACGCAATGGGCGCTATTTGCTCTTTGGCAAAGCGCCGGGCCAGTTTTTGCAGCTCTTTTTGTTCGTCGGTCAGGGTGAAATCAATCGGCATAAACCAGGCCGATAGCGAATGGCTCATAGCGAATAGCTGTTTAGCTATCGGCTATTTGCTATTGGCTATCCGCTCTTTGTCACCTCCTCACAAAAACTTCTTATACTTAGTATAACTTCCTGCCACGGCCTGTCTATCATATGGCCGGTTTGGCGAGGAAGAAGCGTTATGCATGGAAATCTACTGCCACAGGTCTCAAGTCTCGAGTCCAGCGCCCAAAACTAGTGAACGATTCAAGGCCAGTCATCGCCACAAAGAACGTAAAATCGCTGCTATGAGCATTCTGTTCAGCCCCTTGAAACTGCGTTCCGTCACCCTGAAAAACCGCATCACCATGTCGCCCATGTGCCAGTACTCGGCCCAGGATGGGCAGGTAACCGACTGGCATCGGCTACACTACCCCACCCGCGCGGTTGGCGGGGTTGGGCTGATCATGGTGGAGGCCACGGCAGTGGAGCCTCGAGGCGTAATCAGCCCAGACGACCTGGGCATCTGGTCAGACGAGCACCTGGCCGGCTTGCAAGAGCTGACCCAGCGCATCAAGGCCGCGGGTGCGGTTCCGGGCATCCAGACTGCTCATGCCGGACGCAAATCGGGTACCAGCAGCCCCTGGACGGGCGGGAAGCCCCTGCACCGCTGGACACCGGTGGCCCCCAGCCCCCTGGCTTTTCAGGAGGGCTGGGCCGTTCCTGAAGAATTGAACATACAGGGCCTGGACGAGGTACGCGCCGCCTTTCAAAAAGCAGCCGCACGGTCGTTGCAAGCAGGGTTTGAGGTGCTGGAAATTCACATGGCCCACGGCTACCTGCTGCACTCCTTCCTGTCGCCCCTGACCAACCGGCGCACCGACAGCTACGGGGGAAGCCGCGAAAACCGGATGCGATTCCCGCTGGAAGTGGTGCAGGCGGTGCGGGAGGTCTGGCCTGCCGAGCTTCCTTTGCTGGTGCGGGTCTCGGCCAGCGACTGGGTGGGGGGAGGTTGGGAGATCAGCGACACGGTGGCCTTTGCCGGGGAATTGCACCAACGCGGCGTGGACTTGCTGGACTGCTCTTCGGGAGGGGCTGTACCAGGGGTGAAAATTCCACTGGGGCCAGGGTATCAGGTGCTTTTTGCCGCCCAGGTCAAGTTGTCCACAGGCTTGTCCACAGGGGCGGTGGGCCTCATTACCGAACCCTTACAAGCCGAGGCCATTCTTCAGGCAAACCAGGCCGACCTGATCCTGTTGGGCCGGGCTTTGCTATCCGAGCCCTACTGGCCCTACCGGGCGGGCAAGGCGCTGGCAGCTAAAGCATGGCCGGTGCAGTACGAGCGGGCTTTTTAACGGTGGAGGGCCGAAGGCCGTCGAGATCCTCATTTGTTCTCCAAGGGTGACTCAGACCTCTCAAGTCTAGGGCCAATCCGTTGCCTGGCTATCGGCTATCAGCTATAGGCTATCAGCTACCAGCACCGAGCGGTAAACTGAGCTATGGAAACCCCCTGGAAAACCTTTGTGCCTCAGGCACCCACCCGCCAGGGCAAGCCGGAATGGTTTAGCGGGGCGGTCTATCTGAGCGAGTTGGTGATCACCCCAGCACCGATGAATCTGCATCTGTTGCGGGTCATGTTTACGCCGGGTGCGCGCACGGCCTGGCACACCCACCCCCAGGGGCAGGTGCTGCATGTCGAGGCCGGGATTGGGTGGTTCCAGCGCTGGGGCGGGCCGGTGCTCGAGATGAAAGCCGGTGACACCATCTATTTCCCGCCGCAGCAAAAGCACTGGCATGGGGCCAGTGTGACCCATGCCATGACCCACCTGGCAATCCAGGCCGCGGTGGATGGGGTGAGCACCGACTGGCTGGAACCGGTATCGGACGAACAGTACAGGCTTTGACTATGGCAGAACGAGCCTGGAAGAACCCCCGCGAAATTGTCCGGAACCAGCTTAGGTCTGGCTTAGCGAGAGGGCCAGGGCGTCCTCGAGGGCCAGCGGAGAACGATCTCCCAGACGAGCCTCTAGCGCCTCGGCAGGCCAGATTTTACCCAGCACCCGACCCAGCTGGGCTCGGTAGGGAACGGGCAGGCTGGTACAGGCCTGAAGCTTCTTCCAGGCTGCTTCCTCCTGGCCCAGCCCCAGCAAAGCCTGGGTTTCCAGCCCCAGTTTCCAACTTTGCACCCCGGGGTCTTGTAAATCCCCGATCTGCACCACCTGAGCCAGCGCTTCGGCCCACTTCTCCTGCCTGGCCAGGGTCTCGGCATAGCCCAGGCGGGCCTGGGCCTGGAAGTAGGGGTCGTTCTGACGCAGATAGCCCTGTAGCATCTGCTCGGCTTTGGCCGGGGGCAGCAGCAGGGAAAGCTTGAGGGATACATCAATCGCCAGGGCGATATAACGGTCACCCGGTAGTTGCCTGCTGGAGAGCTCTTTCTGTAAATTGCGCAGAATTTTCTCGCTCTCGGGGGCTTTTTGACCACCCACATAAGGGGGCAGATAAGGCAGCCCGCTGGCCCGCACCCAGTAGGCTACAGCGATGCGGTAGAGCGTACGGCGGTGGCGGTAGTGGGCTTCCTCCGGGCGCTCACGTACTTCACGAAGGTATTTCTCGGCCTGGGCCAGGAGGTTCAGGGCCTCCAGAGGGCGGCCCCGCACCAGCTCCAGCACGCTGGCCTCACTCTGGGCGCGGGCGCGAATAAAGTCGTCGGAGGCTTCGCGGATAGACTGATACAGATATTTTTCCGCTTCGGCAAAGTTGCCGATACGTCTGAGCGCCGTACCAAACCGGGCCTGCACCCGAGCCACTTCTTCAGGGGGAGCACCTGAGGTCTCGAGGGCTTCCAGGCCCTGCCGCATCTGGGCCTCAGCTTCGTAGACTCGCCCGGTGCGCAAGAGCAAATCGCCCGACTGGTAGCAGGCCCGACCCACCAGCAGGGGGTCGTGGGTCACCTGGCGCAGAGCCTCCAGGGCTTCCTCGAAGCGGCCTGCGTCCTTGGCGACCAGGCCCTGCCACAGCCGTACCCGGTCGGCCAGGAAGGGTTGGATGGGCAGGGAAAGGGCTTGTTGCACATACGCCTCGGCCTGGGGGTAGTCGCCCTGCCAGCGCTCTACCGCAGCCCAGACCAGAAGCCCCTCGGCCCCCACGTCGCCTGCGAGGGTCTCGGGCGGGGGCAGAAGCTGCAAGGCCGCGGGGAAGTCCCCCGCGTCCACCCTGGCTTCGGCGGCCTTAACCCTGGCCCAGGACTGGGTGGCGGGGTCGGTAGAACTGAAGAGCAGCTCGAGGGCATCCAGGGCCTCGGGGTGGGCGTACTGGCCCAATACCGCACGGTAACGCACCACGGCCATCGCTAGCTTTTCCCGCTCGAGGGTGGGCCAGTGTTGCGACTCGGCCCAGAGCGTGGGCAGCAGCGACAGCCGGCTGGGGTCTTGCGAGAGCAGCTCCAGCAGTTTGTCCAGCCGATGGGCGCCCCGGGCATGGTGCAGCAAGCGGAACAGATCCCCCTTGAAAAAATCCAGTGCCAGCGCGTGTAGTTTGCGGGCTTCTTTCTCGGGTACTGCAGGCAGCAGGGTGCGCAGGGCCGGGCGTACCTTGCCCTCGCCCATTGGGGCCAGCAGGGCCCGCTCGGCCTGCGAGAGGTGCTCGAGCCCCTTGTTCAGGGCTTTTTCCAGCAGGGCCACCGGAATACCGGGGTCGGCATCGGGAGAGAGGATGGTTAGCGCCTGCAGGATGGGGCGCAGGGTGGTGTCTTGAGCGAGGTTGTAGCCCGCCAAGGCCGAGGGGTTGCTGCCGTGGGTTTGGGCAGCTTCCAGGAGCACCAGCCGCGAAAGCTCCGCAAAATTGCGTCCCGCCTGGTTCACCAGTGCCCCTACCCGTTCGGGGGGCAGATCGGGCAGCCGGTCTTTCACATAGCGGCGGGCTTCGGCCCGGCTGGGGGCCGAGAGCGGATTCCAGGCCAGGTTGGGCGGGGGTTCGGAAAGCCCGGCCAGAAAGGGAATGGTCAGGCGGCGCAGCAGGGGTTCAACCCAGGTGGCCAGCCCCACCGGACTGCCCTGTGCGTCGCGCAGGCTCAGCCCACCGATCTGACCCTCTTTTTCGGCCCGTAACAACAGAGGCTTGCCATAGGCGTTGAGGGCCTTGGCGACGCCATTGCGCAACTCATCTTGCAAGGCGGCCTGCAGGGCGTAGGGCTGGGTGGGGGAGAGCTGCGAAAAGATAGCCTCCAGCTCAATGTCCAGCTTTTCGGCCAGCGGATACAGGTGCTGGGCCAGTTCCCCACCCAGATTAACCATCAGGCAGTCGGGCACGGCCCGCTCGACCGCTGCCAACAACACGCCCTTGCCGGTCACAGCCCCCCCCACCACTACCATCTGGGGTTTTTCGCCTTGCTCGAGGGCCCGCACAAAACGCCGGAACAACCTGCGCTTATCGCGCCCCAAAGCCCGCCGGGCGGATTCGAGGGCCAGTTCCGAGGGCAGGGTGGGGGGTTCCAGACCCGACTCGGTGTATAAATCGCCAATTAACTCGAATAGCCGCAGCTTCTCTTCCGGGCTACCCAGATCTTTGTACAAAATGTTGCGTACTGTCCCGGCCCGTCCCCCACGTTCGGCCACGGCTGCTTCCAACCAGCGCAAGCTCCCTTTTTTACCGCGATGGTCTCGTCCGCTAAGGTGGGGACGCAGGGTCTCGAGGTGGGTCTGCCAGAGTGTACTTACTTCGCTCACAGTATCTACACCATACCGAGGTGTAGTGTAAGGTGCAAGCAAAGGGCCACCGGGGGATGCACCCCTGTTGTGCTGTGTGCCGAAGTGCTGCCGAAACCTGGTAGCCAGACGCTTCCTGGTCGCCTCTGGGTTCCGTGCAGGGGTGCGCCCTCTACGGCAACCGCCTCCCCACAGCCCTCGACCCTCGTCCTGAGGCTTGCGAAAGGCTCACTGCACCAGTTCAACTTCCAGGTTTTTGTTTCTGGGCACATTAATCAGCGCGCTAAAAGTGCGGTAGCCGGGGGCCTCGACCTGCAGGGTGTAGTCGCCGGTCTCGAGCTGAAAAACCGAGCGCTCCAAGCTGCTGCGGGCAATCTCGGTGGTTCCCCGCAGTATGCGAATGGTGGGGTTGGTAGCAGTAACCCTCACGCTGAGCAGGCAAGGACAGGACGGCTCGACTTCGCGCACACTGCCCGAAGCAGCAGGCAGGGAAGGCGCGGCGGGAGGGAGCGGGGCCGTACTGGGCTCGGCGGGGCCTGGCAGAGGCGAGGGCTCAGGGGCGGGCTGGGGGAGGCCGGGTTCGGGAGTGGTAGGGGTGGGGCTGGGTTCCACCGGCGGAGTCGGGGCTGCCCCGGTATCGGGTGTTGCTGGGGCAGCGGGGCCCGTGCGGAAATTATTGAGCGGATCGGGGATGGTGTCCGAGGTGAGCAGGTTCTGGTTGGGACTGCCCAGCAGGGTGATGCTGCCAAAACCTACCAGAACCAGCAACATCGCCATAGCTGCCGTCCAGCCCGCGATGCGGCCCCGGCGCAGGTTTAGAAAGGCCCAGGCCAACAACAGCACCCCTAAAATGCCCAATCCCCAGAACACCGGGCTGCCGTACTGGTGATGGAGCCAGGCCCCACCCAGTCCAAACAGGCCCAACAGTGCGCCAAACCCCATCCACGATAGCCCCCCGCGCCGGAGGCTGGTCAGACCCCACAACAACATAAGCAAGCCCATAATGCCCAGAACCCATAGCAATAGCGCGTTCATACCAACTCCTTTCGCGGCCCGCTGCAACCGCCATACATAGACTCTAACACCTGACCCCGCTTCCATCGTGCGAGGCTGTGGGAGCAGGCATGACCCCTGACTTTTGCACCGCCCGCAAGGCAAACGTCCTGGCGCAACAGCGACCTGGCAACGGTATACTTTACCCACTATGAAGCTGGTTCGTTTTGGTGCAGGACAATGGGGGATTCTCGAAGGAGAGATGATCCGCGAAACCGATGGCCCGGCGGGCAATCCCACCGGCCATCATCTTGATCTGGGCGGCGTGACCCTGCTGGCCCCCGCCACCCCCACCAAGATCGTCTGTGTGGGGCGCAACTATCTCGATCACATCAGGGAGATGGGCCACGACCCCGATCTGCCCAAAGAGCCGGGCTTGTTCCTCAAAGGACTGAATACCCTGGCCCACCCCGCCAACCCGGCCCGGCCCGATCAGTCCGGTGATGTGGTGCCCTATCCCAGCTTCACCGAACTGCTGCACTTCGAGGGCGAACTGGCAGTGGTGATCGAGCGACGGATGCAAAAAGTATCGGAGGAAGAAGCCCTGGACTACGTGCTGGGCTATACTTGCGCACTCGACGTAACCGCCCGCGACAAGCAGAAAACCGATTTACAGTGGGTGCGGGCCAAGTCCGCCGATAAATTCTGCCCGCTGGGACCGTGGCTGATGACCTCGCTCGAGCCCCAGAACACCACCCTGCGCACCTACGTGAATGGCGAACTGCGCCAGGAGGCCCACACCAGTCTGATGATCTTCCCGGTAGCCCGAATCCTCTCCTACATCAGCGAGTTCATGACCCTCGAGGCCGGCGATGTGGTGCTAACCGGCACCCCCGAAGGCGTGGGGGAACTGCGGCCGGGCGACCACGTGGAGGTTGCCATTGAAGGGATTGGCGACCTGCACACCCGAATTGGCCACAAACCAGCGTAAGTGCTGCCCCGCTTCAACCCTCTGGTAGGGCTGCTTCCACGAACAGGGTCTTGCCCTGGGTGTAGAGCACCTGGCCGGGGGTGGCCTTGCGTGGGCGCCAGACGTGTTTTCTGGCGGTGTAGTCCACCGGCACATTGGGTTCGCCCCTGGCCCTGGAGTAAAAAGCCGCAAGCTGGGCTGCATAGAGCAGATCGGGCAGGGCCGCGCCCCGGCCCTGGGTTCGCAGGATGACATGTGAGCCTGCAATGCCCTGGGCATGGAACCAGAGGTCTTCGGAGTGGGCGCTGCGGGTGAGGAAGTCGTTTTCCTTGCTGCTGCGGCCCACCCAGACCTCGTAGCCACCGGGGCTGCTGAAGCGCAACCCCACCTCGGGGCCTTTCTCGCGGATCAGGCGGTTCTGGGTTCGCAGTTCTTCGAGTGATAGGCGTTCGATACGTCCTAACTCGGCCTCGAGGGCCGCAATCTGAGCCTGGGTGATGGGCTCTAGCTCGAGGGCTTTTTCGGCGCCGGCCTCGAGGCGCTTGGCCCGCTGATAGAACCTGCTGGCGTTCTGGATGGGGGAGAGGCCCATCTCCAGCGGAATTTCCACCGTCTGGCCCGAGAAATCCTCCAGCCTGACCGAAACGCCCGGCTCGATGCGGTGCGCGTAGGCCATCAGCAGGTCGCCCCAGGTGCGCAGCCGCTGGGCCTCCTCCAGTCGTTCGATGGCTTTGTAATAGTCCCCCTGGCGGGCCTGCAGGGTCTTGATCTGCCGCCTTAGGGCCTCGCGCAGGGGCTTGCGCAGGGCCTCGGTCTCCTCCCGCTCCCAGGCCGCCCGCAGTTCCGCCGAGAGGTCGGTGCGCTGGGCAGGCTGCTCCACCAGCCTGTGGATAACCCTGTGGACAAGCGGCAGGTGTTCGGGGATTAGAGGGCTATCGGGGCTCAGGTCGGCGCGGCGGACGAGTTCGGCGCCCAGCTCCTTGCCCACCCCGTCCAGGTTTTTGATGAGTTGGGCAAAGGTTTGGCCCAGGAATGGCGCTAGTTCCTCCACCCTCAGGCTGCGGGGGTCTAGCTTCTGGTATGGCGGGGGCGGTGTGTAGGGCAGCCCAGGTCGCAGCTCGCGGAAGCGGTTGACTGCCGAGGTGACAGGGCGGTCAATGCCCATAATCTGTCCCGACTGGTCACAGACCATCAGGTTGGCATTGCGCCCGGTTAGCTCGAAGATCAGCCGGGCCGGGGCCGTGTCCACAAAACCCTTTTCCCCCGCAAACTCCAGAAACACCACCCGGTCGAGCTTAATCTGCTCGAGCCTCAACAGACGCCCCTTGCAGCGAGCCTCGAGCAGCCGCTGGAAAGGGGTTTTGGCCTCGCCTTCCACACGGCCTTCTTCCAGCGTGAGGATGGGGCTTGGAGGGCGGTAACGCAAGACCAGGTTGCCCAGGCCCTCCAGAAGCAAAGCCGCCGTGCCCTCGTCGGGGAATGCCCAGCCCAGGCCGCGCAGGGGCAGCCGTGCCGCCAGACCGCGCACCAGGGCATGAATCAGCAAACCTTCCACGCTCAGGAGTCTAGCGGACTCCTGACCCCACGCCCACCCCGGTTGAGTGCGTCGGCGTAAATCACAAGCAAAAGG